>NZ_SMMH01000005.1 GCF_004634215.1 Deinococcus fonticola
ACTTCAAGTTATAGGGGAGGCTTTCGGGCCTCTCTTTTTTTGGCCTCGGTTTAGTACTACTTTAGGGACAACCACAGGTCGCGCCTTAGCATTGAGGCATGAACGGGTCGAGCATTCTTCCTCTGGCGGCTGACCTGCCCGCGGCGGAACTGGCAAACCTCTCGCTCAGCCCGGACGCCCACATCAGGGCTGCCGTCGCCACACATCCCAATACCGCGCCCTGCATGCTGGGAATACTGGCCACTGAATTTCCTGCTGAAGTGCTGATGAACCCCGCCTTACCGCTCCTGCGCCTCGCTGATCCGCGCCTCACGCAACGCTGGCCTGTTTCGGCGCTGCTGGCTCTGGTCAGACAGCCTCAAGCCCCAGCCTGGTTGAGGAGGCAAACCCTCACATACCCCAGAACAGAACTTCAGGTGGCTCTCGCCAGTCATCCGAACCTCACCACGCAGGAAATGCAAACACTGGCTCACCATCAAGCCTGGCTGGTTCGCGCCCGAATTGCGGCCAGAACTGATCTCTCCCCTGCCCTGCTTGCCGACCTGAGCCGGGATCGGCATGACGCGGTGCGGCTGGCGGTGGCTTCACGACCTGACCTGTCAAGGGAGTTCCTGTACTCATTCCTGACCGACACCTCGCGGTTCGTGCAGCAAGAAGCCCGCAGGCGCACCAGGCCCCACTTGCTGTAAGAAAACGTGTTTTCGGGGTGGACACGGCAGGGCGAAATGCTTATACTTGGAATGTTGCCCGCCAGACGGCGGGTTTTTACCAGCGTTACACAATCCGCCCCGGCGGGCGCTGGGAGCAGCAAAACCCACGGTCAAAAGACAGTGAGCGGCGCTTGCGAAAAGGAGTTCTTATGGCGAAAGACGGCCCCCGGATCATCGTGAAGATGGAAAGCAGTGCAGGCACTGGCTTCTACTACACCACCACCAAAAACCGCCGCAACACGCAGGCCAAAATGGAACTGCGCAAGTACGACCCCGTGGCCAAGAAGCACGTGGTCTTCAAGGAGAAAAAGGTCTGAGACTGCCCGCTGGCGGCCTGACCTTTTTCCATTGCTGGTGACGTTATGAATCTCTTCAAGTACTTCAGCGACGCACGCGCCGAACTGGCCCGTGTGACGTGGCCGACCCGCACGGAAGTCATTGAGGGAACGCAGGCGACGCTGATTTTTCTGGTGGCCCTGACCTTAATTGTCTGGCTGATGGACACGATTTTCGGCCTCGGCATTCAAGCGGCGCTCAGGTAGAGCGCAGGAGCGCAAGCATGAGCATCGAGTGGTACGCCGTTCACACCTACGTCGGTCAGGAAGACCGCGTGCAGGAACAACTGATGGATCGGGCGAAGAAACTGGGCATGTTCTACACCAAGATCTTCCAGGTGATTCAGCCGGAAGAAGAGGCCGTGGAACTCCAGGAAGGTGGCAAGAAAGTCACCGTGAAACGCAAACTGTTCCCCGGTTACGTGTTCGTGCAGATGGACGTTGAGGATGACGACGCGCCGGGCGAACTGGGCGAATCGTGGGAAGTGGTGCGCGGCACCAACGGCGTTACCGGCTTCGTCGGCACCGCCACCCGCCCGGTTCCGCTGTCGCCGGAGGAAGTGCAGCGCCTGCTGGCTTCGGTCGGCGTGGCGGCCCAGCCGGCCGTGGAGGAAGCCCCGAAAATCAAGGTGGACTTCAAGGCGGGCGACATGGTGCGCGTTACCTCCGGCCCGTTCGCGGATTTCAGCGGCGTGGTGGGCGAGGTCAACATGGCCCAGTCCAAGGTGAAGGTGCTGGTCAGCATCTTCGGGCGCGAAACGCCGGTGGAACTGGATTTCTCGCAGGTCACGAAGTAAGCACAGCCCAGCTCTTGGCAACCGGGCCTGCACTGTGTAAAATTGGAAAGTTGCTGTCAGTTACAGACTGACGGAACTTAGCGTCAGCACCCCAGACCACACGGGTTTTCCTGGCTGGGGGAGCTAAGGAGGATTTGAAATGAAGAAAGTGACAGGGATTGTCAAACTGCAACTCCCGGCAGGCAAGGCCACGCCGGCCCCGCCCGTCGGCCCGGCCTTGGGTCAGTACGGCGCGAACATCATGGAGTTCACCAAGGCCTTCAACGCCCAGACGGCGGACAAAGGTGACGCGATCATTCCCGTGGAAATCACCATTTTCGCAGATCGCAGCTTCACGTTCATCACCAAGACCCCCCCCATGAGCTACCTGATCCGCAAGGCCGCAGGCGTGGGCAAGGGCAGCAGCACCCCCAATAAGAACAAGGTGGGCAAACTGAACTGGGATCAGGTGCTGGAAATCGCCAAGACCAAAATGCCCGACCTGAACGCCGGCAGCCTCGAAGCCGCCGCGAACACCGTGGCGGGTACGGCCCGCAGCATGGGCGTCACCATCGAGGGGGCCCCCAATGCCTAAGCACGGCAAACGTTACAACGCGCTGGTCAGCAAAGTGGATCGCAACAAGCAGTACACCATCGACGAAGCGGCCGCCCTGGTGAAGGAAATTGCCACGGCCAAATTCGACGAGACTGTGGAAGTTCACTTCCGCCTGGGCATCGATCCCCGCAAGAGCGACCAGAACGTGCGCGGCACGGTCGCCCTGCCTCACGGCACGGGCCGCACCATCCGCGTGGCCGCCATCACCAAGGGTGAAAACGTGGCAGCTGCCGAAGCGGCCGGCGCCGACGTGGCCGGTGGCGATGAGCTGATCGAACGCATCGCCGGTGGCTTCATGGACTTCGACGCCGTGGTGGCCACCCCCGACATGATGGCCGCTGTCGGTCAGAAACTCGCCCGTCTGCTCGGGCCCCGCGGTCTGCTGCCCAACCCCAAGAGCGGCACCGTCGGCCCCGACGTGGCCGGCATGGTTAAGGGTCTGAAAGCGGGCCGGATCGAATTCCGTAACGACAAGACCGGCGTTGTTCATGCTCCCATCGGCAAGGCCAGCTTCGAGTCCGGCAACCTCAGCGCCAACTTCGGCGCCCTGGTGTCTGCTCTGGAAGCCGCCAAGCCCGGCAGCGCCAAGGGCGTGTTCGTGCGCAGCGCGTACCTGACCACCACCATGGGGCCGAGCATTCCCCTGACCCTCAGCAGCAGCAGCGCCTAAAGCGCAGGGAGGGCAGAGCGTCAACACACTGCCTGTCCTCCCCTCTCTCTCGGCATTCCGGTGCACCTCGCACCCTTCCAATAAGCCCTCTTTTTGGCATCAAAGACAGCGGGGACGCCTCAGCCACGTTTAAAGATCCCGCCGAGTTGTCAGGCTGCAAGAGCTTTCAGGCATCAAGCATGCGAGAACTGCACCTGAACTTGTTCCCACCTAGGAGGTTCACCGCGTGGCGAACGAAAAGAACCAGCAGACGTTCAGCAACCTCAAGGACAGCCTTTCGGGCATCGAGACGTTCTACGTCGTTGATTACCAGGGCCTGACCGCCGGGCAACTGAGCAAACTGCGTAAAGACATCCGCGAGAAGGGTGGGCAACTGATCGTTGCCAAGAACACCCTGATCAACCTGGCCCTGCAAGACGGCGGCAAGGACTTCACCGACGCCCTGAAAGGGCCTTCAGCCCTGGTGCTGGCCCAGGAAGACCCCGCCGGGGTCGCCAAGGCCCTCAGCGACGCCGCCAAAGGCAACGACAAGGGCATTCCCGCCATCAAGGGCGGCTTTGTTGAAGGCAACAAGGTCGACGTGAAGGTCGTGGAACGCCTCGCCAGCCTCGGCAGCAAGACCACCTTGCAGGCCGAACTGGTCGGTGTGCTCAGCGCGCACCTCAGCAACTTCGTGGGCATCCTCGAAGCGTACAAAGAAAAACTCGAAGGCGAAGGCCAGAGCGCTTAAGCGCCCGCCTGAACCGAGAAGCAAGACCCCACTTCAACTCCGGAGGAACACATCATGGCTTACGACAAACAAGCGCTTATCGACCAACTCGGCCAACTCACCATCATGGAACTTGCTGACCTGATCGACGGTCTCAAGGAAACCTGGGGCGTGACCGCCGCCGTCGCCGCCGGTCCCGCTGCCGCCGGCCCCGCCGCCGCCGTTGAAGAGAAGACCGAATTCGACGTCGTGCTGGTCGACGCTGGCGCCAGCAAGATCAACGTCATTAAGGAAATCCGCGCCATCACCGGCCTGGGCCTGAAAGAAGCCAAGGACATGAGCGAGAAGGGCGGCGTTCTGAAAGAAGGCGTGGCCAAGGACGAAGCCGACAAGATGAAGGCCCAGCTCGAAGCAGCCGGCGCCAAAGTCGAACTGAAATAAGCTTCCCTGACCGGAATGCATCCCCAGCCCGCGTGGCTGGGGGTTTTTCGTGTTGCTCTCAAGCGCTGATTTCAGCCCGGCCACAGGCACAGCAGAAACAGCAAGGCGCTGAGGCTGGCCCGCTGGGTTTGCTCGATCACCTGCCGCACGAAGTGGGAAGGGTCGCGGCGCAGGGCAGCCACACTGCTGGCGGGCAGGTCTGACCGTGAGGCAAGAGCCAGACGCACACCGTAATCCGGGTCGTGGGCGAGAGTGTGCAGAAGTTCGGCACTCACGTCGGTTCGGGCGGCAATCCGGGCACGCACCACCCACGCAGAATGCCGCGCCAGTTGATCGATCTCGGCTGGGCTGAGCGCCGGGTGCCGGGCCAGGGCCACCTGCAGCTCGAGCGAGTCAGATTTCGCGGCGTGGTGACGGAACCACTCGGGGGCCTGGGGCAGCCGCAGCAGCGCAATTACAGCCGCCTCCGGCCAGGCTTTCAGCAGGTTCGGCTGCGCCAGCCGCAGGAGAGGCCAGGCCAGATTCCCCAGCACTTCAGCCGGAAATTCGGCCGCGAGTTGGCCCAGCAGTTCGGCGGGCGTGTTGGGGTGCGCGGCCACTGCGGCGCGCACCGGCGCGTCACCATGAACCGCCAGGAAACTCAGTTCAGAGGCCGTACTGCCGGGCCTTAATACTGTTGGTTCGGGGGAATGTTCAGTTTCTCCTGCCATAAGGCCAGCAACTCCTTCAGTTCGTCCACGGGTTCCTCGCCGGCAGTCTGGGGCTTCAGTTCGTCCACGACCTCGAAGGTGAAGCTGTCCGGGCCGTGTGCGTTCCAGTCGCGCTGCATGGGTTTGTTGGTATGCCCACCCGCCTGCAACTGGAAGCGTAGGCGGTTCAGCATCCCTTCCACGTGCGTACTCTGGCCCAGCAAGGTGCGTCCCGTGGGCAGGTGTGTCACGCGGTAGATGCCCATACGGGGCGTGAAATCCTTGTACTTGCGCGGGTCACTCATGGCTCCTCCCCGGCCGCGCTCTCCTCGAATGCCCCGGCGGACAGGTGCAGGACGTGATGGCGAATATCCTCGGGCCAGGTGTGCACGATCTGCCGGAAGGTCGCGCTGTCGCCGGTGTACAGGGCGCGGCTGGCGTCCTCTGCGCCGGGCAGGTCGCCGCCCATGACGGTCAAAAAGCGGTCGGTGGGCAGGGTGGCCTGGCGCTTGCGTTCGGCAACAGGGTCGGCTTTGCGGGCCTCGTCGATCAGGCGGCGCAGGGCGGCAGAGGCGCCGTTCGGCCACGCTTCCAGCCAGTCCCAGTGGCGCGGCAACAGGCTGACTTCGCGCGACACCACCCCGAGTTTCGGGCGCCCTGGGCCAGTTTTTGGGAGGGGAGCCTCGCGTTCCAGGACTTCTTCCAGCGTGCCTTGCAAGTTGAAGTCCACCACCTTGCCGGTCTGGTCGTTGAAGATCACGAGGGGCTGATGGCGTGCCTGGCTGCCCAGGTGCTGCTTGAGGTAGCTGAGGGTATCGCGCAGAGGCGCGGTGACCAGGCGCTGCTGGCCCAGAAATACGGTAAAAGTGGACGAGTCCGTCATGCCTGGATATTACCCGGATAAAATAGAGCCGTCAATATGAGCCGGGTAATAAGAATGGCTTAGTCTTCAAGCTTTTTCACAATCATGAAGATTGAATTGTAATCTAAATTTCGTTCAGGACACTCGTCCCCCCGTATCTTGGACAGGTTCGACTCCAGCATGCGGTTGACGGGTAAACCGGGTTCGATCTACAGGGTTACGCGCTCAATGCTGGAAGAGCAAGGAGAATTAAGATGGCTACAGGTAGAGTAAAGTGGTTCAACGCAGAGAAGGGCTTTGGTTTCATCGAGACGGAAGGCAGTGCCGACGTGTTCGCGCACTTCAGTGCCATCAACGCCCAGGGCTTCAAGAAGCTCAACGAAGGCGATGAAGTCGAGTTCGAAATCGAACCCGGTCAGAACGGCAAAGGCCCCCAGGCCAAGAACATCGTTGTGACCAAGGCCGCCCCGGCGCCCGCGTACAACAACGACCGCCGCCGCGACGACCGCTGGTAAATCAAACAAGACTAAACGAAGTCCCCTGCCACGTGCAGGGGCTTTTGCTTTGGTTGGCTTTGGGCGGTTCTTCAGTGCAGTAGCTTGAAAGAGACGAGGCCGACACCGATTCCGATCAGGAAGCCCACCAGCACCTCCAGGTAGGTGTGGCCCAGGAGTACCCTGATGGGCTGCGGCGCAAAACCCTCGCGCACCACATCTTTGAGCTCCTGAATAAGTTCGTTCAGGAGTTTGGCCTGCACGCCGCTGCTGTGCCGCACGCCGGTCGCGTCGTACATGACGATGGCCCCGAACACTGCTGCCACCGCGAACAGGGGGCTTTCGAATCCCTGCGTGATGCCGGTGCCCGTGCAGATGGCCCCCACCATGGCGCTGTGGCTGCTGGGCATGCCGCCCGTTTCCATGAACGCCGCAGGTCGCCAGCGCCCGGTCAGCAGCAGGATCAACAACACCTTGATGAGTTGCGCTGTGGTGGAGGCCACGATGGCCGTCCACAACCAGCGGTTACCGAGAAGGGCTTCCCACCAGCTCATGCGTCAGTCGCGCTGCTCCGCTTCGGCCTGCAACTGGCGCGACAGGCCTGCCAGCACGCCGTTCACGAAGCGCCCCGAGTCGTCGCCGCCGAACTTACGGGCAATGCGCACGGCACTTTCGATCACGGGTGGGTGTGGTTCGGGCGTGTGCGTCATCTCGAAGGCGGCCAGGCGCAGCACATTCAGGTCGGTCTGGGCCATCTGCTCGAAACTCCAGCCACGAATGGTGCGGCGCAGCAACGTGTCAATTTCGGCGCGGTGCTGGCCCAGGCCGCGCGTCAGTTCCTGCGCGAAAGCCAGCGCCTCAGCGTTCAGTGATGCAAAGGTATCGTCACCCTCGCGCATGTTGCCCTCGACGCGCGTAAACACGGCGTCCAGCGGCAGGTCGCCCCGGTCGGCCTCGAACAGCACCCGGAAGGCAAATTCACGGGCGGCCCGGCGCGTGCCGACGGGTTGGTTGGCCTTTTCACGGCGACGGGTCATACAACCTCCGGGGGCAGCCCCGAACGAGGTGAGCCGGTGCCAAGGGCTGTCTTACGGAGCACAGAGGCGGTCGCTGCTGTCCAGGCGGCCCTCAAGACGCTTGCCCTTTCGGCAGGCATACACCCTGCACCGAGACATTCACGCTGCGCACCTTCAGGCCGGTCATCAGTTCGATGTTCTCGCACACGGCCCGCTGCGCGTGCTGCGAGACCTTCACCAGATTCAGACCGTAATCGACGTTCAAGCCGATGTCTACTGTGACCTCGTTGCCCTCACGGGTGACTTTCAGGGCGCGGGGCTTGCGGGCGCTCTGCTGGTTACGCAGCACCTCGCCGACTTTCAGGGGTGCACTGGCAATCTCGGTGCCTTCAATGCCTTCCAGGGTGGTCGTGGCAATATCCATCAGGACATTCTTGCTGATTTCAACTTCGGGGGAATTCGCGGGTGTCGCCATGCGTGGGGCCTCCAGGGTGCGCCCGGAAAAGGGCGCAGCAGTACCGGACAGTTTATAAGGTTCACTGCACCGGGTACAGAAGCGGCCCCCGGCGTGTCCATGGTGAACCGTGAAAAAACGGGGGGAGGTGCCTCAGTTCACGCCTTTTTCGGACAGAAACGCCGCCAGCCCCGCTTCGTCGAGAACTGGGATGTTCAGTTCGGTGGCCCTGTCGAGCTTGCTGCCCGCTTCTTCCCCGGCAATCAGGTAACTGGTTTTCTTGGTGACGCTGCCGGTCACGCGGCCCCCGGCGGCTTCCAGCTGGTTCTTGATCTCATCGCGGGCGCGCGAAAGGGTGCCGGTAATGACAAAGTTCAGGCCCGCGAGCTGGTCGGTACGCACCGTTTCTTCTTCCTGTGGGTTGAGGCCCGCAGCGCGGAGTTTGCGAATGAGGTTCTGGGTGTGCTCCTCCTGCAGGGCCAGGGCCACGCTGGCGGCGGTGTTCTTGCCGAAACCGGGCACGTCCGCGATCTGCTCGGGTGTGGCGGCCAGCAGGGCGTCCAGCGTGCCAAAAGCGCGGGCCAGCGCCTGCGCGTTGCGTTCGCCCACGTGGTCGAGGCCCAGGGCGTTGATGACGCGCCACAGCGGGCGGGTTTTGCTTTCCTCCAGTTCCTTCAGGATGTTCTGCGCTTTCTTCTCGCCGCCGCGCTCCAGGCCGGCGAGTTGCTCGGCGGTGAGCTGGTAGAGGTCCGCGGGATCGTGCACCAGTCCGGCTTCCAGCACCTGCGTGATCAGTTTCTCGCCGATGCCCTGAATATCCATGGCGCCGCGTGCCACGAAGTACTGAATGAGCTGGTACGTCTGCGAGGGGCAGGCAGGGTTCAGGCAGTAGGTGTTGGCATCGCCTTCTGCCCGCGTGACCGGCTGGCCGCAGGTGGGACACACTTTCGGGAACTCGAACGGCGCGGCGTCGGCGGGGCGTTTCTCGGTCACCACGCGCATGATCTGCGGGATGACGCCGCCGGACTTGCGCACCACCACCGTGTCCCCGACGCGCAGATCCATGTCGCGGATGTAGTCCTCGTTGTGCAGGGTGGCCTTGCTGACGGTGCTGCCCTCGATGAGCCGGGGAGACAGGTGCGCCAGCGGCGCGAGTTTCCCGGTACGGCCGACATTCACGCTGATGCTTTCCAGCGTGGTCTCGACTTCCTCCACCGGAAACTTGTAGGCGATGGCCCAGCGCGGGGCACGGCTGGTGAACCCGGCCTCCTCCTGCAGGCGCAGCGAATCGAGCTTGAGCACGGTGCCGTCGGCGTCAAACTCGAAGTCCGCGCGCGCGCCAATCATGCGGGCGTGGTAGTCCACGGCGGCTGCCAGGCCGCGCAAATGCTCGGAGTAACGGCTGGTCGGGAATCCCTGGCTTTGCAGCCATTCCAGCACTTCCCACTGCGTGCGGGCCGGAACGCCGTCTCGTTTGCCCAGGGCGTACAGAATAACCTTGAGGTTGCGGGTGCGGGTCACCTCCGGGTCTTTCTGTCGCAGGGCGCCGGCCGCGCCGTTGCGGGGATTTTTCAGCAGGGGCGTACCCAGTTCCTCGGCCTGCTCGTTGAAGGCGGCGAAGTCGGCGCGCGACATATACACTTCGCCGCGCACCTCCAGTTCGCCTTTCAGGCCCTCAATTTTTTGTGGAATGCCGGGGATGGTGAGCACCTGTGCGGTGACCATCTCCCCCACCCGCCCGTTGCCGCGCGTGGCGGCCCACTGCAAGGCACCGTCGAGGTAGTACAGATTGACGCTGAGGCCGTCGATTTTCAGTTCGCCCGTAAACGTGAAGTCGTCGTATTCGGGCGGCAGGTTCAGAGAGCGGGCCAGTTTTTCCTGCCAGTCCGCGAGTTCCGTGTCGCTGAACACGTTATCCAGGCTGGTCATGGGCATGGGGTGCGTCACCGACTGGAAGGCCGCGCTGGGTGCGCCCCCTACTGCCTGGGCGGGGCTGTCGGTTTCCGCCCACTGCGGGTATTCGGCCTCGATGCGGCGCATTTCCCGGACCAGTTGGTCGTATTCGCTGTCGGGGATGGTGGGGGCGTCCAGCTCATGGTAGGCGCGGTTATGCACAGCGATTTCCTCGCGCAGCGCGAGGTAACGGGTTTTCAGGTCGGCGTGGCCTGCATCGGTCATGCGTTCAGCGTAGCACCCCCACCGATTCGCCTGAGTACAAAATCATTCTATCTAATTTGCTTCATAGCCAATCAGCAGGAAGGGTCACGCAAAGTAGTCAGCACCTCTTACCTCTCCTCACCGCAGCGGCGCATCGCTGTCAATCCTTCTCTCATTTTCCGCTGCGTTGCGGCCCTCCGCAGAACCCAGTCAAAAGCGAAATTTGCCCTTCTGACCGCATCCTTAAAAGTAACAGTGAACGGAGTCTAGACACCCCGGTTTTTCCGTATACTCTGCATTAGCTTCAACACTCAACACCTCTCAAGGAGAACCACATGAAGAAATTTCTGACCGTTGCCCTTGCCCTTGCCACCACCGTCGCCAGCGCCCAGACCATGCGCGTCGGCATGGCCTACGACGCCGGCGGCAAAGCCGACAAGAGCTTCAACCAGAGCGCCTACGAAGGCAGCCAGCGCGCTGCCAAGGCCTTCGGCCTGCAGGTCAAGGACTTTGAACCCAGCGACCCCAGCCAGATCATTCAGGGCGTGCGTTCGTTCGCCAAGGAAGGCTTCGACCTGACCGTCGGCGTAGGCTTCGCCAACAACGCCAGCATCAGCCAGGTCGCCAAGGAGAACCCGGACCTGTTCTTCGGCCTGGTCGACGACGTGTCTCCCGAGAAGAACGTCGCCAGCCTGGTCTTCAACGAAGAACAGGGCAGCTACCTGGTCGGTTACCTGGCCGCCATGAACAGCAGCACCGGCGTGGTAGGCTTCATCGGCGGGATGGACATTCCCCTCATTCACAAGTTCCAGGCCGGGTACACCGCAGGCGTGAAAGCCGCCAATCCCAAAGCCGTGGTGGTCCCCCAGTACGTCGGCACCACCCCCGACGCCTGGAACAACCCCGGTAAGGCCAAGGAAATTGCCGCCAGCATGCGCGGACGCGGCGCGGACATCATCTTTGCCGCAGCCGGCGGCTCGGGCGGTGGCCTGATCGACTACATCAAACAGACCCAGTGCCTGAAAGCCAGCCAGCTGCCCAAAGGCGTGACCTTCAAAAGCAACGCCTTTGCCAGCGTGAAGAAGAGCGCCAGCTACCAGAAGGCCTGCGCCGGCAACACCCGCCCCATGTTCTTCATCGGCGTGGACAGCAACCAGAACTACCTGGGCGACTTCGACAAGAACCCCGCCACCATGAACCACGGCCTGACCAGCATGCTCAAGCGCGTCGACAACGCCGTGTACGCGCTGATCCGCGACGTGAAGGACGACAAGTTCAAGGGCGGCGAACGCCGTTTCGGCCTCAAGGAAGGCGGCGTGGGCTACGCGGTCGACCAGTACAACAAGGCCCTGATCCCCAGCGGTCAGGTGGTGCGCCTCGAAGGTGTGAAAGCCAAGATCATCAGCGGCAGCATCAAGGTGCCCACCAAGTAAACTCAGCCAGATGAAGAAAGCCACCCGCCCGGGTGGTTTTCTTTTTGGTGAAAGAGCCGGTGCCAGGACAGCCCTTCCTTATTCATCACTTGCATTGACCTCTTTCAGTTCAGGACGCGGCTTTGCCCCTGGGTAGGGGGTGTCCAGTCGGCCCGGAACAGGCGCGGTTCCTGTTGGTCATCGCCGACGTTGTACCAGACACGCACGCCCGAAGCGTGGGCCTCGATGGGCAGCCAGGCGGCCTCACCCGCCGCGAGGGTACGAACCGGTTCGCCGCGCGTATTGCGGACGAGCAGCCAGCCGTTCGTGCGGGCGGGCGACCAGCCGGATACGTTCAGGGCGGAGGCGGAGACGTTCCGCAGTTCCGCGCCGTTGCCGGTGAGGGTCAGGCTCAGGTCGGGCCATTCCGGCACAGTCACGTCGACCCAGCGGGGCCAGCCGGGCAGGGTGGAGGGCGTGGCGCGGCGCGGCCAGGAGAGTGCAGAGGCCAGTCCCGCCCCGCCACCGAGCAGCAGCGCCAGTGCGGCAGCCAGTGCGGGCCGCTGCGCCTCCAAACTCCGGGTCACGCTCAGCAGCAGCGCCGCGCCCAGCAGGCCGCCCAGCAGCGGCCACCACCAGCCCGGGCGGCCCGGGGCGCGGCGGTATGCGCGCGGCCAGAATTCGCCGAGCAGCAGCAGGAACGCGCCCAGCGCGAAAAACGTGGGTTGCTCCAGAATCGGGGCGAACAGCAGCAGCAGCAGGCCCGGCAGGCTCCACCACGCGACGCGGGGAACCCGGCCCGCCCGGCCTTCTCGCCACACGCGCCCCCACCAGTACAGCGTGACGGCCAGCAGGGTCAGGGCGTACAGGGACGTCACTCGCGGCACGCTGAGGCTGAGAAAAGGCGCGTTGGTGAGTGACAGGGCGTCCGACACGCCCGCAGTTTAGCGCTGGGGGTCGTCCTTCACTGTGTCCTTGGATGGGTCTTTGAGGGCGCCGTGCTCGCCTGTGGCCGCGTGCCGCCCGAGGCCCGCCGCACCGTGCACCAGAGGGTCACTGCCGATGACCCCGGCATGCCGGCCGATACCCGCTGACGCCCCCTGATTGATGTGCGTGCTGAGCAGCCCTGGGGCGGCCGGAGCCGGGTGGACGGGTGGCGTGCCAGCAGGAGTGGGCGGCATGGCAGGCGCGGCGGCCGGCCCCGCCATGGTGGCGGGAAGGGGCGGGCTGGCACTTCCAGGTTGCCCCTGGCGCAGTACCTCGAAGACCAGGTGCCGCAGTTCGTCTTTCAGGATGCTTTCCCAGGCGGTCTGCACGGCGTTCAGGCTGCCGGGCATGGCAAACAGCAGGGCGCCGCGCGTCAGGCCGCCGGTGGCGCGCGACAGCATGGCCGCGCCCCGAACCTGCTGGTACGAAAGCATGCGGAACAGTTCACCGAAGCCTGGAATGGGTTTGACCAGCATGGATTCCACCACGGGAATGGTCACGTCGCGCCCGGCAATGCCGGTGCCGCCGCTGGTCAGAATCAGGTCGGCGCGGTGCACCAGGCGCGTCAGGGCCGCGCGAATCTCCACCGCGTCGTCCTTGACGATCAGGTACTCGACCAGTTCGTGCCCGGCCTGCTGCAACTCGTTTTTCAGGTACTGACCGCTGGTGTCCGTCGTGGCCGTGCGCGTGTCGCTGATGGTCAGGATCACGGCGCGAATCACCTCAGGCCCGGCAGCGCGGTGCTGGGGAGTGGCGGTTGACGGAGTGAAGGTTCCACTGCCGGGCAGATGGGTCATGAAAGTACAATACGGTCTTGGGACACCCAGGGACACGACCATCCAGGTGACCCCGACGGGGCCGCTGGGGGTTGACAGTCCAGCGGAGCCACGCTAATATTTTTGAGCGTGAAAGTTCGCTCCGGCTGACCAAGCGCGCAAGGTATCAAGTGCAGGACACCAGAGTAACGCAGGGTAGAGCAGTCTGGTAGCTCGTCGGGCTCATAACCCGGAGGTCGCAGGTTCAAATCCTGTCCCTGCAACCAAATCAAGCATCCCCGCCCAATGGGCGGGGATGCTTCTTTTATGTACAAGAATGCCAGGCGACCTTCACGGTTCAAGGAGGGCCAGCGCCGCGTCCGCGAAACGGGCGAAGCTGGCATTCAGGCCACGAATCACCTCATCCAGCGGTTCGGCCTGGCTGTTCAGGTACAGGCCGGAGTTGAGTTCGATGCCGAAGGCCGCCACACCGCTACGGGCATGGTGGGAGGCGCTGAGGGTATCGGTCGTCCAGGGCACTCCGACAGACACGTCGCGGTAGGGGCTGGCCTCGATCAGGGGTGCGAAAGCGTCGGCGCAGTGCTGCCGCAGGGCCTCCCAGTGCTGTCTCGGGAAGGTCGGGGCGTCCGGTGTGCCGGTCATCAGGCAGATGGCCGGGCGGGGCGTCCCGGTATCCGGCCCCAGTTGCGGGCCTTGCGGGGCCATGCAGTGCCCCACGATCATCAGGCGGGTGGCTGGCAATTCCGCCGCAAGCTGGGCGTCGAAAGTGTCCCAGTGGCGGCGGAGCCGCGCTTCACGCGCTGGCCCGGACAGTTGAAAACCGGGCGGGTACAGCGGCTGACGGTCGAAGGTCGTGAGTTTCAGCACGCCGTTCTCGGCCTGGTCACCGCGCTCCCGGTTCAGGTCGACGGCGAAACGGCTCCAGGGCGCCGCCAGCAGCCGCGCTCCAGGCACGGCGTAGATCAGGTCGGTGTACGGGTCGCCATCCAGAAAGAGGCGCCGCAGCAGCGCCTCACGTTTTGGGGTATCGAACAGGTCGTCGCCCAGCATGTCGCGCAGAATGTCGGCCGGTACGGCCCCCGACGAGTGAGGCGTGACCACCAGCAAGGCCGCCCGGTTCAATTCAGTCATACAGGAAGAATAGGCCGCTGAGTAGGCAGGGATGAAAAGAAAAATCTGAAGATGGATAAGCCGTCTGGCGAGAGGTTGTGTGCTGGCGAAAATTGGCAGAATTCCCTGAAGGCAAGCGGTTCCCCCACGTCCTGAGGCGCCGCCTGCACGCTTAGGAGAACCACTCCCGTCGCCTCTCGGAGTTTCATACGGGTCAGTTCGCCTGGCTTCACCAATCCATTTACAGTCACGCCGCTCAGCATGGGGCTGCTGAATTTCGTGGCTTTACTCACGGGCCATGACCACCGTGGTCTGAAAGTACTGCTCCTGAAAATGCACCGCCTGCCGTACCGTCTCTGCCGTCCAGGGCGTGCCGTCACGCGCCACCGCCAGTTTGTCCTCGTGGTCGTCGGCGCGCACGAGAACCGCGACGACCGTTCCCCGCCCTTCAGTGAGGGGTTGGGGCCAGCCGAGCAGGTAGGCGTCAATCGGGTGCCCGTCGCCGGAAAGGGTGTCCGGCAACTCGCCGTAGTTCACGGGGTAAATCAGGCGCGGGTCGCGGGGGTGGGCCGAACCCAGCGGGCGATCGACCACCACGCGCACGCGCTGGCCCAGGTACAGGCGCAGGTCAGGTTTCACTGGCAGGCCGAAAAGTGACGCCCTGCTGCTGGCGAATCAGGGCCAGCTGCCCCCAGTGGTAGGCGTTATGCACCGCCAGGTCGAGCAGAATGTCGCGGGTCACGCCGCTCGGGTCGGCCGACAGCAGCCTGGCTTCGGCCAGCATCAGATTCAGGTCGTCCAGCAGGGCGTGCAGTTCGGTGTCGCTTTGGGGCGGGTCAGGCCACACGTTCAGGTTCTCGGGCCAGGCGTCGAGCTTCCCGGTCATCAGGTCGAGGCTGACGCGCATGGTCACCTGCAAGTGCCTCAGGAGCGCGCCCAGCGTGTACGGCAGGCCCGGGACGGTCTGGGATGCCTGGGCGAAGGTCAGGTCGGCGAGCAGTTCCGGCACCTCGCGGAAGGCCGCGCCGCCCAGCAGCGACGCCTGAAGCAGGTTCATGCCTTCTCCGTGGGCAGGCTCGCGTCGTCACTGATCAGGGCCTCCAGCAGCCGCACGGCTTCCTCCATGCGGTGCGACTGGATGCGCGCCGCCGCGCGGGCCTGCCGCCACTCCAGGCGCAGGCGGGCCAGGCTGAGGGGATCGCCGCCCAGCCGCTGAAGTTTCAGGGCGCGGGCCTCCAGGGTCTCCACCTGCCGGGCCAGACTACTCAGGGCCGCCTGGTGCCCACGCGCGGCATCCAGTGTGGCCTTGAGTTGCGTGCCGGCTGCCTGCTCGGCCTGCTGCAGGGCGCGGCGGGCCTCCTGCACGGCGGGCGCTTCCTCGCCCTGGTCACCGGCCTGCCACAGCGCGAAGTTCAGGCCGTGCCGCGCCCGCAGCACGTTGGGGTGCAGGGGAATGCCCAGCGAGTAGTGGGCGTGTTGCAAGTCCATGTGCAGCGTGGTGAGGGGCGCGTCCGCTTCCTGCTCGGTGACCAGCGGCCCGAACACGTCCAGGAAGGAGGTGGTTTGTGTCAGCAGCAGTTGCGTGTGCGCCAGTTGCGCGGCGCTGGCCTGATCGGAACGCGGCAGGGCGCTCAGCTCCGCCACCGTCAGGCGCAGCACCTCGGCCTGGGCGCGGGCCGACGCTGCCTGATCGGCGACCTCCGCCCGCGCGTGATCGGCCCGCAGTTTGGAGAGCATATCCTCGGTCTGCCAGCGGCGCACCTCGGCCTGCGTGGCCTGCACGTCCCACTCGGCGGCGCGTTCCAGGCGCGACAGCACCGGGTCGTGCCGGATGGTGCCCAGGCTGCGCGTAGCGATCTCGGCGTGCACCCGCGCCAGCATCAGGGGCAGGTCATGGGCGCGGCGGCCCCACATAGCCGGCTTGGTCGGGGGTTTCGGCGACCTGTCCGGCGCGGGCGCTTCCACTGGGGTGGGAACGGTCTCGGCCAGGCGGTGCAACTCGATGGACGCTTCCTGCAACCAGCGGTCGGCGCGGCCCTCACCGATGTTCTCGGACATGGTCTTGTACACGTCCTGCAAGACCCCCACCACTTCACGCGGCCCCAGTGGACGCATGGCCGGCCAGCCCCGGCGCTGCACCGCTCCCTGCACGAGTTGCTCGGCCTCGCGCACCCCCAGTTCCTGCCCCAGCCTGCGCCTGAGCCAATCACGATACGGGTCTTTGGGAGGCGCGGATTTGGTCATATATGCCCTACAGTATGGCGTAAGAAAGCGGCCCGCCCCCGAAAAATACCGTGCGCCGTGAAGGGTGAGCGCGTCAGCGGCGGCCCCCAGCGCTGGCGCCGGGGTGGGCGGGTGTGGCGCTCCTGCGCGCCTGACATCAGGAGAAAAGACGCACCCAGCCGTACTTTCTTTACGATCTACGCATCACTGTTTACCGAGCTATCCACCGGGCGCCGTTGCCGCAGGCACTCGTACAGCACCAGCGCGGCGGCGGTGGCGACGTTGAGCGAGTCGGCGCCGCCCTGCATGGGAATCCGCACGGCCTCATCGGTGCGGCGCCACGACTCCGGCAGGCCCTCGTGCTCGGTGCCCAGCAGCAGGGCCACCCGGCCCGTCAGGGGCGCGTCCCAGTACACCTGCGGCGCGTCCGGCGTGCAGGCCACGCTGCGAAAGCCGTGCCGGGCCAGCCAGGCCCACGCCGCGTCTTCCGTGATGGGCACGGTCGGCACCTGCCACACGCTGCCCTGACTGGCGCGGATGACGTTGGGGCTGTAGGGGTCTGCACCGCGCCCCAGGATCAGCACGGCGTGCGCCCCCACCGAGTCGGCGGTGCGCAGGATGGCCCCCACGTTGCCGGGTTTCTCCAGCCCGTGCAGCACCACCACGGTGGCCTGTGGAGGCGGGTCAGCCAGCTGCGGCTGGGGCGTGGCGGCCACCGCCAGCACACCGTCCGGGTGCTCCCGCAGGCTGACTTTCTCGAAGGCCGCCGGGGTCAGGCGCGTGACTTGCCCCTCCTCAAAACGCAGTGCTGCGGCCTCCGGGCTGAAGAGGGGCGGGCAAAGAAACACCTCGGTCAGTTGGACGCCCGCCCCCAGCGCCCGGCTGACTTCCCGCGCCCCCTCGATCAGGATCACGCCCTCTTCCTCGCGGGCGCGGCGTGTCCGCAGGCGCACCAGGCGTTTGACCTGTGGGTTTTGCAGGGACGTGATCAGCGGCGCAGTCATGGCCGGAATTCTAGAGTCGGATCATGGCCTGACGACCCTGGGACAACCATGAACCGTGGCAAGGTGATTTTCTCGCGGTTTCAGAGCAGACGGGGTTGGGAGGTGTCCGGGGGGTGAGTCACGGGCTGGTGTTCGCCGCGCAGCACGGCGGCGACTTCCTGAATGTCGCGCCAGGTCAGGCTTTTCGGGCCGCCGGGAGCGCGCGTGTCGACGCGCAGCAGGTAGGCGGGGTGCAGCATGGGCATCAGCCAGGCAGTGTGCTTGTGGCCGCCCGGCAGCGCCTGCACGAACGGGAACCACTGCCCGCGCAGTTTGGTGATGCCCTGGCGCGTCTGCAGGAGGGTCTGGGTGGCGGTGTTGCCCAGCGTCAGGATGACTTTTGGCCTGAGCAAACCCAGTTGCGCGCCCAGCCAGAGCGTGGTGCAGGTGTCTATCTCGTCCGGCTGCGGGTCGCGGTTGGCCGGTGGGCGGCACTTCACCACGTTCGTGATGTAACACGCCTCGCGGCTGAGGCCCACCGACCCCAGGATGCGGTCCAGGAGTTGTCCGCCTGGCCCCACGAAGGGGTGCCCCTCCAGGTCTTCCCCGCCGCCCGGAGCCTCGCCCACGATCACCACCTCGGCATTCACGGGGCCGTCCGACACCACCACCTGAAGGCACCCGGCCCGCAGGCGGCAGGCGGTGCAGGCGCGGTTGCGTGCCTCCAGGTCAAGCAGCGCCGCACCAAGATCCGTCATGAAGGCAAAAATACCGCCACGCCCGGCGCCGGACGTGGCGGTTCGGGGCGGCGCACTTCAGGCTTCGTTCAGTTTCGGGCGTTTGCTGCGGGCCTCGCGGCGGGTCTTGGGGTCGAGGCCCATCAGCAGGAAGAAGTTCTCCAGCGCGTTTTCCTGGCCCTTGATCTCAGGGAATTCGTGCTCGGCGCTGCCTGTCACAAAGGGCAGTTTCTGGTACAGCTCCAGGGCGTGGTGAAGCACCTCGTCGGCGGCGTGGCCTCCGGCGTAATCGCCCAGGTTGGCGTAGATTTCCCGGCGGCTCTCGGCGTGCTTCAAAAAAGCGTCGGGGTGGGGGGTTTCAGCGGCGCGCAGCATGTCCTGGCGGGCAATGCGGCGGTAGTGCTTGAGGCCCTGGAGGATCTGTTCGGTGGAGAGGAGTTCTTTCATGGCAGCTCCGGTCTGGGGAAATGGGGGAAGGGCAGGGCGATCACGTTGCTGGCAAGTATAGGCGGCTCCCTGAAGGCGGGTGAAGGGCCACGTCCAGCTGGCCCAGTCGCATGAGCGACCAACCCCGCCTGACATTAAGATGTGAAAAATGAGAATGTGCTTTTTTCATCATCATGCAAAAAGAGTGTTTTCAGCGCTCTTTTTGTAAAAGAGTAAGTAATGAGTCATTTCCTGAGAAGACTGAGGGGAACAGCAAGGCCGCCCCCGCAAATACCGCAAATTTTCGCGCATAGTGGTCGTATACACGCATAAAAGTTGTCACTTCGCCTAAGGATTAAGGTCGAATAAATAAAGCTGGAGTAAACTAGCTGGGTCAATGAACGTCATCCGCGCACTCCTGACCACCCTGGCCTTTAGCACCACCGCCAGCGCCGCCACCTACTACACCGTTCAACCCGGCGACAGCCTGGCCACGGTGGCACAGAAGGCCAACATGGAGCCCGCCACCGTTCTGAAACTCAACGGCCTGACCAGCACCACCCTGCAAGTCGGCCAGAAACTGAACCTCACTCCCTCCGCCTTTGCCAAGGCTGCACCTGCCAAGGCCCAGGCCACTGTTACTACCCCCACCGCGGCCCCCACGGCCCCCCAGACGGTCGTCAATGCCCCCAAAACCCCTGCCACCTCGGCCAAACCTGTCGCCAAGACCAGCACCGCGCCCGTCGTGACCCCCAGCGGCAGCAGCGCCTACATCCGCAGCGCCGCCAACCGCTTTCTGGGCATTCGCTACGTGCTGGGCGGCACCGGCGGACGCGGCATCGATTGCAGCGGCTACACCCTGCAGGTCTTCCGTACCCTCGGCATCAACCTGCCCCGCACCGCCTACGCCCAGTGGCGCAGCGGCGTGGCTGTCAGCAGCCGCAACCTGCGCGCCGGCGACCTGGTGTTCTTCAACACCACCGGACGCACCGCCAGCCACGTGGGTATTTACCTCGGCAACGGCATGATGGCCAACGCCAACAGCTACCAGGGCCGCACCGTCATCGAGCCGCTGTTCAGCAACAAGTACTGGGCCAGCCGCTACATCGGCGCCCGCCGCGTCCTGAGCTGAACGCCCACAAACGCCACCCTCCCCTGCCCTCAAGGTGGGGGAGTTTTTTTGGCTCAGGGAATGGAGCTGGTGGTGAAAAGCTCAGCCCGGTAGCAGCGGAGCGGTATTCACGCCCGAGCGCTGGGGTTAACACGGGCGCCGCAAGCCTGCCGCGCCCGTCAGGGCCAGCCCCAGCACCCCCCAGGCGGTCGGGTTGGGCAGGGTCAGGGCTTCGTGCTTAAGGCAACGCCCAGCGGCTTCGCGTTCCAGACACCTGTTTCATGGAAGAACGCTGGCATGGCGCGCACCGCGAGCACGTCGCTCTGTTCCAGCAGGCGGTTGTGGCTCCACTGCGCCACTTTCAGCAGAGGGCCGCCCAGACCCAGGGTCAAGAGCAGCGCCAGGCCACTGACCCGCAGCATCCGTCGCGCCCGCTCACCCCAGCCCCGCGCCAGCCACAGCAGCAGCGTATTCAGGGCCAGCACGCCCAGCACCAGCGGATAGCCGATGTGCGGCCCGGTCAGCAGGTCGCCCCGGTACAGGTAACGCAGGCCGGAAAGCCCGAAGCGTACCGAATCAGCCTGCTCATACGGAAAGGGATCGGCGTCCGACCAGCTCTGACCGGCCATCGCGGTGTCCAGCCAGCACACGCCATACAGCAGCGGGGCTGCCAGCAGACACAGCAGCGCCCAGGTGGTCAGACGCACGGAAGGCTTCACAGGTTCAGGCTAGGGCGCAGCGGTAGCACCAGCATCAATCCAAAGTCTTACCGCAGCCAGTCGTCTCCCACGTCCTCGGCTTTCCTGCCGCCCAGGTCGTCTACCTCGTCCTTGCGGGTGGCCCAGGCGGGGAAGGGGTAATTCACGAGGACGGGATTGGGCACGTCGGGTTGACTGACCAGCATGGTGCCGGGTTGCAGGATTCCGGCGCGGCTGCGGAAGCTCTGCGGCAGGAAACGGTACTCGGGGCGCTCGGCTTCAGCTAAATCCAGTCGACCGACCACGCGAATGGCGGCGTTACTCACGATGCGCCGCTCGACCTCGCTGGCGGTCTGCTGCGCGCCGATCAGGATGATGCCCAGGCTGCGGCCACGCTCGGCGATTTCCAGCAGCACGTCCTTGATGGGGCTGCCGTCGTCACGCGGGGCATACTTGTTGAGCTCGTCCAGCACCACGAACACCGTGTCCTGCCGCCCGTAGCGTTCCTTGTGCTCGAAGACTTCACGCAGCAGCACGCCCACCACGAACATCTGCGCCGGGCCGGACAGGTTGTGAATGTCCACCACGCTGAGCTGTGCGCCGCGCAGCAGGTTCGGGCGGTACTTCTCGGCCTGCGTTTCGGTCAGGTCACCGCGAATCAGGGGCGTGAGGTGCTTCTGCACGCCACGCAACCGCCGGGTGAACGCACGGAGCGTGCCCTGGGCCTGGTTCAAGACCCATTTCTTGTCGCCCTGACCATCGTTCTCGTCCAGCAATTTGTATTCCAGATAGGAAATGAGGTGGTCAAAGGTCTGAATCTGAATGCCGCCCAGATCGCCAAAATCCAGTTCTTCAGGAACTTCGCTGCTCTCCTCTACTTTCCAGTCCGTGACGAGCAGATGTGTTCCCGGCCCCTGCTGCGCCTGCGCCAGCCTGAACAGCTTTTCCTCGATGTTCCCAATGACATAACCAAGGTTCAAGCTGCCAGCGGAGTCGGAAAAGACGTACTGAAGCATTCTTCTGGCGCAGAATTCGCGCAGGCTGAAAATAAACGGCGTGACGCCCTCACTGCGCTGATCCGTGTGCGGCACGATGGCGTCCCCTCGCCCCCCGGCGCGGGGCGGAGCCAGGAATTGCGTGTCCTTGAACGGCTGGCGCGGCAGGTTCAGCAGAGCGTAACGCTCGCGGCCAAGGCCCTTTTCTGCCTGAGCTTTGGCTTCTTTCTCCTCGACTTTTTTGTTCGGCTTGTCCAGGAACAGCAAGTCCTCGCCCTTCACGTTGAAGATGATGGCCCGTCCGCCCGCCGTGCCCGCCAGTTGCCCGCCCGACGCCTGCGCCACCTGATCCATCACGCCACTGGTAAAGATGCTGTGCAGCAGAAAGAGCGCGTAACTGGTTTTCGTCGCCACGCCCGAAATGCCCGAGATGTTGATGTGACCGCCACTCTCGCCGTTCACGAAGCGGAAATTGAGCGGCAGCGGTTGTCCATCGGCCAGCAGCCCGCCGGGAAAGGCGGCCTCCCCCATCTTGTCGGCGCTCAGGGCCATACTCAATTCCGCGCCCTGCGCGTGGCGCACAGTGTCCCCGGGTTGCGGCGGAATGAAATTCTCCGGGTCGACCCGCGTGACCAGCACCCGCGCCGCGTAGCTCACGGACGCCGGCAGAATGCCCGCCACCACGTCCTCCACATCCGACTCGAAGGCCACGCCCTCGTGACGCTTGCGCACGTTATCTACCAGGCCGTAGAAAGAAACCTTCTTGCCATCCGGCCTTTGCGTTTCCACCACCACCAGGTCATCGAGCTGCACACTTGCGCCCGCCGACACCGCGAACCAGAAAATCGTGGGGGTCACGTCCTCGGTGCCCAGCACCCGGCCAATGTGCGCGGCGTTGGGGGCAGAGAGTTTCAGATTGCCGGTCACGCCAGCACGCCTTCCCGGAGTTCGCGGGCCAGGTGGGTGCGGATGCGGCGGGTCACGAGTTCCTGGCTGCCCATGGCACGGCTCATGGCGTGTTCCAGCGCGGCGGTGGGAATCAGGTTCTGGGGGGCGCGGGCGTCCTTGTGAAGCTGGCTGCCCAGGCGGGTGAGGAGTGCGCCGGACAGGTTGGCCGCGTCGATAACCGCACGGGGCACAAAGTCGGTGTCCTCGGGGGCATGCATTTCCAGGCGCATGACGCCGGCCAGAGGGTGCTGGTAGAAGGGCGCGTCGCACAGGCGCACGTACCAGGTGAAGCGCTGCTCGCGACCCCGGTAATCCGCCTCGCCCGAGTCACCCACCGTGAAGCGCAGGATGGGCGTGCGCTCACCGCACCCCAGTTGCGCCAGCAGGCCAATGCGGTCGGCGCCCAGGTAATCGGTGTGAAGCGTTTTCACGTACCCGATGACCGCGCGGCCCGCCTCGCCCACACGCACCGGCCCGTCCTGCAAGACCAGCGTTTCGGGCAGGGCGTTCTCGTCGGCTTCATCCAGCGGCATTTCGGAGGCCAGGTCACGGCTGAAGTCCCGCTCGGCATTCAGCATCAGGCTCTGCACGGCACTCCTGGCGCCCTCCACGTGTGCCCCCGCGTAAGCGTGCGGCGCGTACTCCAGCACGCCTGTGTGCGGGTTGCGCGGACTCAGGCGGGTGGGTTCCAGCAGCGTGTCGCCACTGTAGGCCAGCACCCGCCGGGCCTTCACGTCCACCAGTTCGGCCTGCCGCGACCCGTGCGGGCACAGGCTCACCGCGCCCACCACGAACGCCCCGAAGCCCGCCAGGCTCATGTTCCCGGCGTCGTCCTCCAGCAGCAGCCGCGCTTCCATACGCGGTTTGCCGTCCACCACCAGCACTTTCGTGACCCTTTTCGGAATGCCGCGCGTGGGAATGGCCCGCCAGTCGTCGGATTCCACGTTAAAAACAAGGCCCTTGAACGGCTCCAGGGTCAATTGCCCATCCTGTGTATCGATGGGCCAGGGATCAAGCCGAATACGCATATAGCGGTAATTGTACGCGGTGAACGGAAATAGGGTCGCCCTGTTCTTCACCCAACCTCTTGACCTTCCGGTGGCTGGAAGGCTTACGGTAGAAGGTGCATGGCTGGACGACTGCTGATTTCTCAATTTGCGCTGCTGACGGGCTTATCGCCAAAAACCCTGCGGCACTACGACGACATTGACCTGTTGAAGCCCGAGTGGATCGACGAGACCAGCGGTTACCGGCAATACGGCGTGGCGCAGGTAAGCCTCGGTATTCACATTCGCCACTGGCGGCAGCTGGGTTTACCTGTGCCTGAAATAAAGCGGCTTCTTCAGTCTCCAGACCATGGCGCGCAGGTGCTGAGCCAGCATGAAAGGCGCCTGCGAACGGAAATCGCGGAGCGCGAAGGGGCGTTGCGGAACCTTCGGGCCCTGCTCAAGGAGAACGTTATGGATTACCGTTTAGAACATCTTCCCGCCCAGCAGGTGCTGAGCATTCGGGAAACCCTCCAGCCACCGCATTACGAGGTGATTCCGCAGGCTTTGCAGGAACTCATGGCCTACAAAAAAGCCCAGGGCTATGAGGTCAGCGCCCCCAGTTTCTTCATCCGGCACGCAGGTGGTGATGGTGAAACAGGTGTGGTGGAAGTCTGTCTGCCCGTTTCCGGCGACGTGCACCCCTCAGGCCGGATCGAGGTAAAGAACGTTCAAAGTCAGCCGGCGTTCATTGGGCGTTTCGTGGGGCCTTACGAGAAAACAGGCGCGGCCTACTCTGGGGTGGCCGAGGAAGCCCTGCGCCGGGGACTAAGGTTGACAGGCAGCACCGCCGAAATTTATGTCAAAAGCGTTCCTCAGACGCCTGACCCGAACGCTTACGAAACCGATATCGCCTTCTTTCTGGAACCGAACGAACTTGCGGAGGGATAAGTGCCGAAGGGAGCTGTCCAGGCTTACCCTGCCACGAACACCCCGTTCTCCTGCCACACTTCGCCGTCCAGCAGCAGGCGGCCGCCGTTTCTCAGGTCGGTGATGAGGTCCCAGTGGACGGCGCTTTCGTTGGTGCCGCCGGTTTCGGGGTAGCTGCGGCCCACCGCCAGGTGGACGGTGCCGCCTATTTTCTCGTCGAAGAGGATGTTGCCGCTGGGCTGCTGAATGCCGTCATTGGTGCCGATGCCCAGTTCGCCCAGGAAGCGTGCGCCGGGATCGGTATCCAGGGCGGCCAGCAGGGTGTCCTGGCCCTCGTCGGCGGTGGCGGCCACGACCTTGCCTTCCTTGAATTCCAGGCGGGCGCCGCGCACCATGACGCCCTGGTACGTGGCGGGAATGTCGAAACGCACCCAGCCACTGGCGCTGTCCTCGAGTGGCCCGGTGAAGATTTCGCCGCTGGGCATGTTGCGTTTGCCGTCGCTGTTGGCCCAGGTGCGGCCCTTCACACTGAGGGTCAGGTCGGCGTTGGCGCTCTGAATCTGCACCTGGTCGGCGCGGGAAATGCGCTCGATGAGTTGCGCCTGCCGTTCGCGCAGCTCGCCCCAGGCGGCCACAGGATCGGCCCGGTCGAGGGACATGGCCCGCATCACGAAGTCCTCGTACTGCTCGGGCGTCATGCCGGCTTTCCGGGCGCCGTGCGGGGTGGGGTACAGCGTCAGGCTCCATTTCTTGCGGGCGCGGGCGCTTTGCAGGGGGGCGCGGGCGGCCAGCAGGCGGGCGCGGCGCCTGGGATCGACTTCCGGCAGGTCTTCGCTGACGATGATGCGCACGGAACCGTCCAGGCCGCGCACGTCCTCCAGGTCGGCGGCGTGGACATTGTCCAGCACGGCGTCACTGGCCAGGGCGGCGAAATCCTCGTCCTGGCCGGGGTACGTGAGGCGCAGCACCGGCCGGGCCCCGGCCCGCAGCATGGCGCGGTGAACCTCGCCCACCAGCGGCAGGGAGGCGGTGCTGCCGCCCACCAGCAGGCGCTCGTTCGGCTGCGCCGACAGGCAGTAGTGGGTGATGAGCTGCGCGTGCTTGGCCGGGTCATAAGCCAGGAGGTTTGTTTGCATGTCCTGCTCAGGCTAACACCGACTCCGGGGTATTTTCCGAGGATGACTGCGCTCACCACCGGGCTTCTGGACGCTCCGAACACCGCCACCCTGACCATCAGCTGCGCCGATCAGCGGGGAATCGTGGCGGCGGTGTCGCAGTTTCTGCACAACCACGGGGCGAACATCATTCACAGTGACCAGCACAGCACGGATCCCAGCGGCGGAACGTTTTTCATGCGCATGGAGTTCTACCTGAAAGATCTGGACGTGGCGCGCGATCAGTTCGAGCGGGCCTTTCAGGAGGTGGTCGCGGGGCCGTTCGGCATGGCGTGGCAGCTTAACTCCGCCTCGACGCCGAAGAAAATGGCGCTGCTGGTCAGCCGGTACGACCACTGTTTTCTTGACCTGCTGTGGCGCAAGCGGCGCGGCGAGTTGAACGTGGAGATTCCCCTGATCATTTCCAACCACGAGGATCTGCGCCGGGACGCCGAGATGTTCGGTCTTCCCTTCCATGTCATTCCGGTCACGCAGGAGAACAGGGCGGAGGCGGAGGCCGAGCAGGTGCGCCTGATGCGCGAGGCCGGGGCAGATTTCGCGGTGCTGGCGCGTTACATGCAGATTCTGTCCGGGGACTTCCTGCGGGAGTTCGGGCGGCCGGTCATCAACATTCACCACAGTTTCCTGCCGGCGTTCGTGGGCGCCAACCCGTACCGCGCCGCGTTCAAGCGGGGCGTGAAGCTGATCGGCGCGACCAGCCACTACGTCACCGAGGAACTGGACGCCGGGCCGATCATCGCGCAGGACGTGGTTCCGGTCACGCACCGCGAAACGCCGGACACCCTGATGCGTCTGGGCCGCGATGTCGAGCGGCAGGTGCTGGCCCGCGCCGTGAAGGCCCACCTGGAAGACCGCGTGCTGGTACACGGCAACAAGACCGTGGTGTTCTGACCAGCGCTCAGGCCACAGCTGCCACGGCCACAGCTGTCAGGGCTACAGCGTCACGGCTGAAGGCCCGCGAGTTTCAGCAGGGGTGGCCCCAGCACGGCCAGGCCCACCAGCAAGGCCCCGAGGCTGGCGATCAGCACGGCGGCGGCGGCGGCATCCTTGGCGATCTTGGCCAGAGGATGAATCCCGGGACTGGCAAGGTCCGTCAGGGCTTCCAGCGCGGTGTTGACCACCTCCAGGCTCAGGACAAGCGTGCAGCAAAGCACGATGGGCGTCAGGGGCGCTTGCAGGGCCAGAGCCAGGGCAGCGGCGATGACGGCGGCCGCCACTTCTATGCGGAAGTTCGCCTGGGTGCGGTACGTGTGCGCGATCCCCGCCCAGGCGAAGCCCGCCGAGCGCCACCAGCGTTTCAGGCTGAGGGCCGAACCGTCAGACCTCATCGGGGAGAGCAGCCTTCGCCACGTTCCAGGCGTCGTGAAACACCCGCCATTCCGTGCCGGTGGCGCCTTCCTCGAAGCCCAGGCCCTCGGCGTGCGGGTGGTCATGTCCTACCAGGTGCGTCAGACCGTGGCTGGCGAGCAGCGCCACTTCCCGCGTCAGGCTGTGCCCCCGGCTTTCGGCCTGCCGACCCGCCGTATCCAGGCTGATGATGATGTCTCCCAGGTGCGGCGGCATAAAGGGGTCGCCGGGTTCCCAGGTGGGGAAACTCAACACATCCGTGGCGGCGTCCTCCCCCCAGTGTTCCAGTTTTAACGCTTGAATGGCCTTATCGCCCACCAGCACCACCGTGACTTCCCTGTCAGCCACGCTGAAATGCTCCATTACGGCTTCCAGACTCGCCCGCAAGGCAGGACGCAAACCCGCAGGAGGACGTTTTTGGGGAATCAGGTCAATCACGCTGGGAGTCTAACCGTCTAACGGTCTCACCGTCTAACTGCCGGAATCCGGCGGGCCGCTCCTGTTCGTGCGTGATGTCGAGTGTCACGGCCAGGCTGGACAGTCCAGGCGGCTGCCGAACCGCAAGCGAGGAGGCTCTGTGGTGGGGCATGCCCAGGGCGCGTAGGCCGCGGGCTGTTTGCCCATGAATGGGGATACACCATTCTTTTCCTGCATGAACACAAAAAGGCCGAAGCATACAGCTCCGGCCCATTCGGTTTTGATTTACCTGACGTCTTTCTCGTCTTCGGGAATGCTGGCGAACTCGCCGCGCCGCGCCGCGCGTCTGTCCTCTTCGGCTTCCTCGGCGACTTCGTAGGCCTTGATGATGCGTCCGACCAGCGGATGACGCACCACGTCCACTTCCGTGAACTCGTGCCAGCCGATGCCGTCGATTCGGCTCAGGACGCGTTTGGCCACCGCCAGGCCGGAGGTGATGTGGCGCGGCAGGTCAATCTGTGTCACGTCCCCGGTCACGACCACCTTGCTGGAAAAACCCATGCGGGTCAGGAACATCTTCATCTGCTCGCCGGTGGTGTTCTGCGCCTCATCCAGAATGATGAAGGCGTCGTTCAGGGTGCGCCCGCGCATGAAGGCCAGGGGCGCGATCTCAATGACGCCGCTGGTCAGGTAGGACTCGAATTTCTCCTGATCCAGCATGTCCTGAAGCGCGTCGTAGAGCGGGCGCAGGTAGGGGTCAATCTTGGCTTGCAGATCGCCGGGCAGAAAGCCCAGTTTCTCGCCGGCCTCGACGGCGGGGCGCGTGAGGATAATGCGCTTGACTTTCTTGTTCTTGAGGGCCTGCACAGCCATGGCCACGGCCATATAGGTTTTGCCCGTCCCGGCTGGGCCGACGCCGAAGGTGATGTCGGATTTGTCGATCAAGTCGAGGTACTGTTTCTGGCCGGGGGTCTTGGGTTTCAGCCCGCGTGGCAAGCTCAGGCCGGTGACCTGCGTCTCGGCGGCCAGGCTGCGGCCCTCGCCGCTCAGGCGGGCGCTTCGCAGCAGGCTTTCGGGCGTGAGTTCCCCGCCGCCGCGCACCACGTCGAGCGCGTCGCGGATCATGCGGCCCGCGTATTCGACGTCGGCGCTGTCCCCAGTCACGGTGATGGTCTCGCCGCGGGCGATGATTTTGGCTTTGGTGAGTTCGCGCATGCGGCGCAGGTTGGCGTCACCGGCTCCCAGTAGCGCGTACGCTTCGCGTTGATCCGCCAGGGTAACGCTGTCGGTGGCGGCGGGCGGGGTCTGGGCGGCGGTGTTCGTAATGTCCGTCAAAGTGTTGACTCCTGTCCTGGGCGCCGTGACCAGAGGGCACAGGCCGCAGTACTCCCCGCTGGTCGGCTGGGGAGGAAGGGGGCGAGAGGCTTCATTCGGATGGTCTTATTGTGTGCGCGGCCTGCCTGGGGCTGAGTATTCCAGCGCACAATTGCCCTTTAGGTAGAGAAAAGATCAAGGCCCGTCACCTTATTTATAGCGTGACAGGCTGCAATCGACATGCGCCAAGTGGCTCAGTCAGTGGCCGAGCCAGCAGCTGAGTCAGCGGCTCAGTCGACCACCTGAAAGCCCAGTTTCTGCGCTTCCTCCACAAAGAAGTTGATGTTCTCGCTCAGCGTCTGTGGCCCCAGGCTTTTGCGCCCGTGTTCGCCGGTGGCGGCGATGATCAGGGTTTCGGCGAGGCAGGCCGGAACGTTCCCTTCCCCGAATTGCAGGTCGATGTTGGTGGTCATGCTGCCGGGCGGAATCACCAGGCCGCCGGGAATGATGCGCACGCCAGGAACGTCGCGCACGCTCTCGTCCACGTCGGCGGGGCGGCCCTCGTCGAAAATCCAGGCGCCGGGCTTCACGTGCGGGGGGAAAATCACCGGGTTGGGGTCGCTGGTGGCGGAAAAGATCAGGTCGGCAACGTTCAGGGTGTCGTAACTGGTGGTGGTCACGATCTCGGTGTCCGGGTTGGCGCGGCGCAGGGTGTTCGCGCTGCGTTCCAGCTTCTCCATGTCCCGCCCGATCATGATGACCTTGCCGACCTGCGGGGCGATGGTGCGGGCAATTCCGAAGGCCACCACGCCGTTGGCACCGACAATGCCGGCGGTGGCCTGCTTCAGGTCGCGCCCGGTCTGTGCGAAGTGCTCCAGAATGCCGGGAATGGCGGCCTTGATGGTGCCCGACGTGTACGCCCCACCGTTGGTGATGGTGATTTCCGGCACGGCTTCCTGCACGTCCACGCCCTTGTTGCCCACCACACTCCAGAAGGCTCCCAGGCCGAATACCTCCGCGCCCAGTTCACGGGCCAGTTGCGCGCCCTCGATGGCGCGGCGGGTGGCCAGTTCCGGGTCGTCGCGGAACCGGTCCGGCAGCAGCGGCGCGGACAGCAGGTAACAGCGGATTTCCTTGCCCTGCGCGGTCTGGATGCCGCGCAACTCGCCGACCTTCATGGGGCGCATCTCGTCGGCCATCTGGCGCACGGTCTTCTCGCTGACCAGCCCTTTTTCCACCAGGGGTTTGAGCCACCCGAAGCGCTGCGCCGACCAGAAATCATGCAGGTTCATGGGGTGGATCATGAAGGCGGCGACCACCTGATCGTCGCGTTTGCCGGCCACCGGAACGTCCTCGCCCACCCGCGGCTCAGTGCCGTCCAGGATGCGGCCCAGATTCTCTTTAAAGCGCCAGGCGGCCGCCACCAGCAGCGCCAGCGTGGTCAGTTTCGGGGCGGGGCTGTACGGCAGCAGGGCCACCGCCGCCGCCAGGGCGCCCAGGCCCGCCAGGGTGGCGGCACTGACAAAGCCCCAGTACCCGGCCACGCCCGCGTACACCAGCACGGGCAGCAGGCCGGCCCAGAAGGGAATAGCGCCCGTGACCACCAGGCCGGCCAGAATCCCCAGCAACACCAGATTGCCGCGTCCACGCGGCGGCGTCGGCCCGAACAGCGGCCGGGGCGGGTTGAGGTGCCCCAGGTAGGTCGCCAGCGCCGCCATGACCGTCACCTCCGGCTTATTCAGGCTGGACACCATCAGCATCGCCGTGAAGCCCTTCAGGGCGTCCAGCGCCGCGCTGCTGATGGCCAGGCGCGGCCCCACGCGCCGCAGCACGTTCTCCACGCCCAGGTTGTGCGCATTGTTCAGGCGGCTGCTGACCCCGGCCCGCGCCAGCAGCCAGTGCCCCAGGGGCAGACTCCCCACCAGGAAAGCCACCCCGAGCAGCAACGCCGACAGAAACAACATGGCTGGAATTGTAGCGGGTCAGGCGAAAGCGAATTGAATCGCGCCCCGCAAACATGACCGCTGTGGAAACCGGCCCACAAAGGCCGCGCGCAGAGGGTGTTTGGCTGACGTTCAGCGGGACGGACGCGCCTAGAATGTGGAGGTGCGAGTAGCGGTCATGGCGGACATTCACGGCAACGCGGACGCGCTGAGCGCCGTGCTGACGGACATGGCGGTGCAGGGGGCAGAGCGCCTCATCGTGAACGGGGACGTGGTGAACCGGGGGCCGGACTCGGTGCAGGTGCTCGAAGCCCTGCTGGCGCGGGACGACGTGTCCTTCACGCTGGGCAACCACGACGACCTGCTGCGCCTGTGGAATGAACGCAGTGACACCCTGCCCGCCGCGTGGTTCGGTGACCCGTTCTGGGGCGCGACCGAATGGAGCGTGCAACAACTTGACCGGGCGGGGCTGCTGCACGCTCCGGCCGACTGGCCCATGACCCAGCGCCTCCGCCTGCCGGGTTTACCGGATGTCCTGCTGGCGCACGGCACCGCGCAGCATTACCGCGAGGGCCTGAGTGAGCGCAGCCGCCCCGAGCGCGTGCAGGAACTGGCGCAGGAAGCGCGGGCAGGGGTGCTGGTGGCCTCGCACATCCACCGGCAGGCGGACGCGCACTTCGGGGAGGTGCGGGTCATCAACACGGGCGCGGTGGGTTCCCCCGCGGACGGCGACCCCCGGGCGCAGTACCTGCTGCTGACCGCCGGTACGAACGACTGGAACGTGGATTTACGCCGGGTCGCGTATGACCGCTCGGGTGTCCTGTCACGCTTCGAAACGAGCGGTCTGCTGGCCCGTGGCCTCAGCGCCGAGATTTTCCGGGATGAAGTGGTAACTGCGCGCAGCCTCTACACGCCCTACTGGGAGTGGACGGAGCACACCGGCCGGCCGCGCTATGAAAAAACCTGGCGGGAATTTCAGGAGCTGTACCTGGAGGCCATGCCGTGAACCGCTGCTGCCCTTGCGTTTTCTGAATGGTTCCAGTATACTTTTTTTTCGTGCGCCATTCCGGGAGATACCCGGTGGCCGGAGAGTCCCCCCACTTACAGGACGAGCTTTCACTGCTTACAGCGATCTGAAGGCGTTTGGAGTTCTCAAGGGGTTTTCTCCCGAAAGGACTACAAATGAACTTTGATCAACTGATCGCGCCCGAACTCGCGGCGCGTCTCGCCGAGCGCGGTATCACGGAAGCCAGCCCCATTCAGGCCGAGAGCCTGCCCCTGACCCTGAACGGCAAGGACATGATCGGCCGCGCCCGCACCGGCACCGGCAAAACCCTGGCGTTTGCCCTGCCGATCATCTCCAAACTGGAACCCAGCCGCGAGCGCGCTCGCCTGCCCCGCGCCATCGTGGTGGCGCCCACCCGCGAACTGGCCAAACAGGTGGCCGAGGAATTCAGCAAGAGCGGCGTGGGCCTGACCACCGTGACGGTGTACGGCGGCGCCGCCTACGGACCGCAGGAAAGTGCGCTGCGGCGCGGGGTGGACGTCGTGGTGGGCACCCCCGGACGTCTGATCGACCACCTGGAGCGCGGCAACCTTGACCTGAGCGCCGTGGAGTTCGCTGTGCTGGACGAGGCCGACGAGATGCTCAGCGTGGGCTTCGCGGACGCCATCGAGACCATCCTGCAAAAGACATCCAGTGAGCGCCAGACCATGCTGTTCAGCGCCACGCTGACGAACGACATCAACCGCCTGGCCCGCAAGTACCTGCGTGACCCGCAGCTGGTCGACATGGTCGGCGAAGGTAAGAGCCAGGCCGCGCAGACCGTCGAGCACCTGAAAGTGAAGGTGGGCCGCGCCCGCACCCGCGTGCTGGCCGACCTGCTGACCGTGTACAACCCTGAGAAGGCCATCGTATTCACCCGCACCAAGCGCGAGGCGGACGAACTGGCGAACGAACTGATTCACCGTGGCATCGAGAGCGAAGCGCTGCACGGCGACCTGGCCCAGAGCCAGCGTGAACGCGCCCTGGGGGCCTTCCGCAGCGGCCGCGTGGGCGTGCTGGTGGCCACCGACGTGGCCGCCCGTGGCCTCGACATCCCCGAGGTCGATCTGGTGGTGCAGTATCACCTGCCGCAGGATCCCGAAAGTTACGTTCACCGCTCGGGCCGCACCGGCCGCGCCGGGCGCACCGGCACCGCCATCATCATGTTCGGTGACCGCGAAAACCGTGAAGTGGCGGGTCTGGAACGGATTACCGGCGTGAAGTTCAAGGAACGCGCCCTGCCCACGCCCAAAGAGGTGGCGGCCGCCAGCGCCAAGTCCAGCGCCGACATGGTGCGCAAGGTGGACAGCGCAGTGGCCCAGAACTTCCAGGCCGAAGCCGAGCGCCTGTTCAGCGAACTGGGCCTGGAAGCCCTGGCCCGCGCCCTGGCCAAGATCAGCGGCGTGACCGAGCCCGTGAAGGCCGCCAGCCTGCTGTCCGGTGAAGAAGGACTGACCACCGTCATCCTGCACGGTGAGCGCCTCAGCATTGCCCGCAGCGTGGCGGTGCTGGCCCGCAACAGCGACGTGGATACCCGTCGCCTGGGCAAAGTGCGCCAGTGGCGCGGCGGCACCGTCGCCGACGTGCCCAGCGAGTACATCGAGAAGCTCATGAAAGCCAACCCGCTGGAAGGCGAGATTCAGATCGAAATCGCGCAGGAACTCCCGGAACTGTTCGAGCAGGCCACCCGTGAACGCCGCAGCGAAGGCGGTTACCAGGGCGGCAACCGCGGCTACCGCGACGAAGGCGGCTACCGTGGTGGTGGCAACCGCGGCGGCGGGTACGGCAACCGCGGCGGCTACGACCGGGGCGGCAACGGCGGCGGACAGGGCCGCTGGAGCCGTGACCGCGACGGGCAGAACCAGCGCCCCCAGCGCGACGACTTCAGCGACCGCGAATTCCGGGGCTAAAACACAAATCTTCCTGAGTCACCGATATTCAGATGGTAGCTTCTGCACATGCGGAAGCTGCTTTTTTTGCTGCCCCTGACGCTTGGCCCTGTTCATGCTGCGCCTGTGCGTGCCCCGCAGGAACTCACGGCCATTCTGAATGTGCCAGCCGGAGCGAAAACTATGGTGTTGAATTTTGACGGCACCACCCACCCTCAAACCGTGTTCTCCGGGATACGTCAACTCGTCATTCATGTGATCGCCACGCCGAACGAAGTCCGGTACTCGTGGCGGCAGGCTCAAGGAAAGACCTCTACGGAGAGTTCAAGCTCGCACAAAAGCACGTTCTCCTTCATACCTGCCCCAGCGTTGAAGCGTACCTTCAAGCCCGCCCTGAATACCTGGACGCCCCTCTGGACAGGCCAACAGGAATTCGGGCCGACATTCACCTTTGGCTACCGCAAGAGACTCATGATTGAGGAGCTGACCTTGAACGTCCTGTTCACCAAGGTAAGCGCTGAACGAATCAACGAGCACCTACAACCGCCACAAAAACCATGAATGAACAAAGCCAATCAGGGTTAAGATCAACGGGAAAAGTGGAGGATTAAATGAAAAGACGAGTAATTGCCCTGAGCGTGTTTTCCATCAGCCTGCCCTTCCTGGGGTTGACGGGTTCAGCGCAGGCCCAGCAAAGTTGCGATTTTCCTGTGGGAACGTTCGATCAGGTGTATTGCGTGAACAAGGTGACCCTGCAGGCGGACGCCGAAATGAACGTGGCCTACCAGAAACTCCTGAAAAAATTGACTGCGGCCCAGCAACAAACGCTGCGGCAAACGCAACGGACGTGGATGGCAAAACGCGACCGGGACTGCGTGGACGGGTACACCGTGTACGTGAACTGTACGCATGACATGACCGTTTCGCGCCTGAACTTCCTGAATGACCGCCTGCGCGAGTGCAATTCGTCCGGTTGCCAGCCCAGCAAACTCCGCTAGGTTCCCAACGGCCTTTGTGGCGTTATCGCCACTTGCTCCCTTCCTGATCGAATTCGGTGCGTTCCTCCAACGTCTGAAAGAAGGTCAGCAGCTGCTCGCCTACCTGCGTGCTGAAGCGGTTGCCGCCCAGATGTGGGCCGTTCAGGGCCATGCTGCGGCTAAACGGCGGGGGCGCGTATTTTTGCAGCAGGGCAGCATTCTGGCTTCTGGGCACGACCTTGTCGTCCGGGCTGCTGGCGACCCACAGCGGAAGTGGGCGCGCCCGCAGGGCCAGGGGCAGGGGGTCGAGGGTGTCCAGCGGGACGTTTTCTCCGTAAGCTTCCTTGATTTCCTGCTGCCGGGTTCTGCTGCTGTGCCAGGCGGCTTGCAGGTTGACCCACGGGTCGATCAGGGCCAGGCCGTCCACCGGGTAAGGGCCGCCGGGCAGGGTACTGCGCAGGGCCATCAGGCCGCCCATGCTGAGGCCCAGGGCGTAGCTGCGGCCATTCCAGGCCAGCAGGCGACTGGCCTGGCGGTGGGCTTCGGCGGCGACTTGCAGGCCCTGCGGGCTCCCCCAGCTCAGCGGGCCGCCGTCACTGCTGAGCAGCACCGCAAAACGGCCTTTTAAAAGGGTCAGGGTCAGGCGCGAGAACTCCGGGCTGCTGCGCAGGCGTTCGGGTGTCTGCCCACGGGGGTGGGACACGACGATCAGGGCGCAGTCGGTGTACAGGCAGTGATCCGGGACGGCCAGCAGCGAGGCGGATTTTGTCGGCCCGACCTGTGCCCAGGTGATGGGCACGGTGTTGACGGGCGCGGGAGCGGGCACCGGCTCGGCAGCGGGCGTGCCAGCACTGGCCCAGGTGGGGGTCAGGCAAAGAATCAGTGCGGGGAGCAGGCGGGACAGGGCGGGTTTTCTCACGGGTTACCTTCCGAACAGGAATCGGCTGAGGGGCGCGGAACGCAGCAGCAGGTGCCCCAGCAGGGCCGAGATTACCAGGGCAAGATACCCGCTGAGCAGGGCGGCACTTGTCCGTTGCCACCCGTTGCCCGCCGGGGGCCACCACAGTTCCGCCAGTTGCAGCAGGGCCGGGTGCAGCAGGTACACCTGCAGACTCACCAGGCCAAACCAGGCCACCAGGTTCCGGAGTTGCACGGCCCGTTCCTTCCAGGCCAGGCAAACGCCGTAGATGACCAGGGTGCACAGCGAGGTGAACAGCCAGGTGCTGAGGTTGTAGGCAAGGTTACTGACCGGCTGGCCCTGCATGGCCGCCGTGGCCAGCGGCAGGTACGCGCCCGCAGCCAGCAGCAGCAGGGCGGTCAGCCACCAGCGGTAACGCCGGAACCACGCCGGGAATTCCTCGGATCGGGCAGCCACGGCGGCGCCCAGCACCAGCGGCAGGGTGTACCACAGCACCACGCTGCCGGGGTAGGTCCACTTCAGGACGCTAAAATTCAGGAAGTAGACGGCCAGTTGCAGGATGACCCCCACGCCCATAGCCGTCCAGAGGCTCAGGCGGGCGCGGGCCAGCGGCAGCAGCAGCGGAATCAGCACGTACGCCTGCACGGCCACCAGCAGGAAGTAGAGATGGTAACTGGCCTTGCCGTACAGCAGGTAAAACTGCACCTTCTGCGGGTCGCTCAGGGTCTCCTGGGGACGCTGGCCCAGCACGACGTACCACAGCATGTAAAGGCCACTCCACAGAAAGTAGGGCCAGGCTCCACGGGTCGCGCGCCGCTGCCAGTAGCGCCGCCAGTCGGGCGCCCGCAACAGACTGCGCGTCAGCAGCAGGGCGGCCATGAACAGGAAGGCGGGCACCGCGAAGTGCAGCAGGCGGTTGGCGACCAGCAGAGCGGTGTGCAGGGCGCTGCCGGCGTCCAGATAACGCAGGCCCAGGCCGGTCGCGTGGTGCGCCACGACTTCCAGGATGGCCAGGCCACGAAAGGTATCCACCACCCAGGGCGGCCGGGAAACGGCGGCAACAGGCTTTTCGGGAAGGGCGCTGGGGTGGGGTGACGTCATGAATTCTGAAGTGTTCCGGCTTTGAAGGAAAAATGGCTCATGCTGGGGTTCAGCCGACGAAAGAAGGGCGAGTAAATACTGTCTCGAACGGCATGGAGTGAATTCGGGAACGGTCCCTGAACTCACGCCGGAGCAGTCAAAATGGGAGAAAGCCGGCCGCCGGTGTCTCCTGAGCGGGGCGACGCGCGTCAACGCTTGAGCCGCCGCAAGGCATCCCCCCGACTATAGCGTCCTTTCCCGTATTCAGTCGGCCTGACGTTAAATGGGAGGTCGGTCAGTACAGCGTTTGGCAAAAAGAAGGGGGCTGTCTTGATGCTCGGCCAGACACAGTTCGGAAGGAGAAAACAAGCCAGGCGGTAGGGCTTTCAAGGTGCTTGCGGCGGCGCGGCAATCCGCTTTGGTCACCGGGTGTCTAGGGTTCGCGCCATTTCCGGAATGCCCCTTGCAGGAGGCGCGCGGCTTCGCTGGCGCGGTAACCGCCCCGCACCTCCAGCCGGTGGCCCCAGTGTGCCCTGAGCAGGTCGGTCACGCCGCCCAGTGCGCCTGATCGCGGGTTGCTGGCCGCGTACACCAGCCGGCCCACGCGCGCTTCGAGGGCCGCGCCCAGGCACATGGGGCAGGGTTCCAGCGTGACCACCAGTGTGCAGTCCATCAGGTAGGCGCCGTGCACGGTGCTGGCTTCGCGCAGGGCCGCCAGTTCGGCGTGCCGCGTCATGTCGCCGTGCTCGCGGCTGGTGTTGCGCCCACGCCCGATGATGTTCCCCTGCGCGTCCATGACGACCGCCCCCACCGGAACTTCGTCAGCATCGGCGGCCTGGCGGGCCAGGGTCAGGGCTTCGCGCATGGCGGCGTCGAGCGGGTGGAGGGGTTGCCTGGCGTCCTGGCGTGCCCCGGTGGCCCACACCGGCGGATCGAGACCGAGCCACTTCACGTCCTGGCCCACGGCGAGAAGCGGAAGGCGGGCGCGTTCGGCACGCGGAATCTTGAAGTCGGTCAACAGGTCGCTCACTTTTCGCGTGCCGCCCGGCAGCCGGATGCGGTCACCGTCCAGTTTGTGGCGCAAAGTCCAGCCGGCTGGAAGGGGGAAGTCAGGGTCAGCCCAGCGCAGGGGGCTCAGGTACAGTTGTCCACCGCTCACCGTGACCTGTGAACCGCCGGGGAGTGTCAGGTGCCGCGTCTCCCCGCGCTGAATGGCGCCCGTCAGGCTTTCGAGGTGGTGAACATGGGCCTCCAGCCCGGCGCGTTCCAGTTGCTGTTTGACCCAGCGGCGCAGCAGGGCGGGCGGTTCCTGCGCCAGTGGCGTGTGCGCCCTGATCTGCGCGGCCAGGCCGCTCAGCGCGCGGTCGTCTTCGCCGCTCCAGCGGGCCACACGGCTCAGGGCTTCCTCGGCGGCGGGGTAACGTGCCCGCAGCACCGGCATGACGGCCTGGCGAATCCAGGCCCGGTTGTAGGTGGGGTCGGCGTTGCTGGCGTCCTCGCGCCAGTCCTGGCCCAGTTCGTGCAGGTAAGTTTCGATGTCCTGGCGTGCAATGCCGAGCCAGGGGCGGCGAATGCGCTCACGCGCGGCCGCAATGCCGCTGAGAACAGCTTCGCCGCGCAGCAGCTGGGTCAGCACCGTCTCGGCCTGATCGCGGCGGGTGTGCGCGGTCAGGATGGCCTGCGCTCCCGTCTGCCGGGCCACGCGGGTCAGGAAGTCGTAGCGCAGGCGGCGGGCGGCGTCCTCGATGTTCCAGCCGCGTTTGCGGGCAACCGCCGCGACCTCCACGCGCACGCCGTGAAACGGCACGTCCAAGCGCGCGGCCAGTTCACGTACCCACCCAGCGTCCCCGGCAGAATCGGGCCGCAGGGCATGGTCAAAATGCACGACGACAGCTTCCGCCCCCACTTCCAGCAGCGCCCGCAGGAGGGCCACCGAGTCCGCCCCACCGGAAACGCCGACGACCACCCGCTGATTCACGAAGGGCTGGAGGGGTTCAAGGAGCACGCGGGACATCAGTGCAGTGTATAGAAGCGCTACGTATAGAAGCGCTACCATGCAGGGCATGACGCCGCGAGTTGGTCAACCTGCCCCGCCCTTTCAGGCCCGCAGTGACGACGGACAAATCCTCGACCTGACGGCCCTGCGCGGGCGCTGGGTGGTGCTGTACTTCTACCCGAAGGCCAGCACGCCGGGGTGCAGCATCGAAGCGCAGCGGTTCGAGCAGGCCCTGCCGGAGTTCGGGCGTTCAGGCGCGGCGGTGGTGGGCGTCAGCACCGACACGGAAGCCAGCCAGGCGAAATTCCGCGATCAGTGCCAGCTCAGTTTTCCGCTGCTGCCCGACGGCGACAAGGCAATCTGCCAGGCCTACGGGGTGCTGGGCGGCCTGAACGGCCTGCTGGGCGTGGCGGCCCGCCAGACCTTCCTGATCGACCCGCAGGGTATCCTGGTGCACCACTGGAAAAGCGTGAACCCGGCCAGTCACGCGGGTGAAGTGCTGCGCGTCCTGCACGAAAAACAGCAAAGCTGACCCCTGGAAGGTCAGCCTCACTTTGAGCATGGCGCTGGGGGCCTTCAGCCAGACCGTTCTGAACCGCGCCTCAATCGTAGTCGACGCTGACCACTGTGAACCTGTTGACGCCTTTGGGCCCCTGAAGTTCGACCGTCTCGCCGGCGCGCTTGCCGTGCAGGGCCGCGCCGATGGGGCTGGCGTCGCTGACCTTGCCTTTCAGGACATCGACCTCGTAGGTGCCGACGATCTCGAACTGGCGCTCCAGGCCCTTGGCATCTTTCAGCACGACTTTTGCCCCCAGGCCGATGGCGCCAGTGTTGTCCTCGGGGATGATCTGGGCGCGTTCCAGTTGCAGTTCTATGTCGGCAATGCGGGCTTCGTTCTCGCTCTGCTGCATGCGGGCTTCGTCGTAAGCGGCACTCTCGCGCAGATCCCCGTCCTCGATGGCTTTGCCCATGTACTCGCTGATCTGCTCGCGGCGCACCGTTTTCAGGCGGTGCAGGGTTTCCTGGAGTTTGTCGTAACCCCGCTGGGTCATGGGGACTTTTTCCTTCGTCATAAGGAGAAAGTATAAGGCTTTTTGGCCTTTGCCGCCCCCACTGATGAAGCCGGGTCGGCGGGGCCTCGATGAAGGCCGCTTGCATGAAGGCCGTAAGAGTTCGCGTGCCACCCTGGACTCAGTTCATGCCAGGTGTGCGCCCCTCCCGCGCCTGGCTCCCGGCCCACCGCCCCCTGGCCCTCACAATTTCTTCTGAAAGGTGTCTTTTGTCCATCTCCGCTGCAACTGATCCTGTTCTTCACCTGGCCCTGCGTGACCTGCTGCGGGCCCACGCACCCCACGCCACGCTGCTGGCCACCGTGGGGGAACGGGTGCTGAGTCTGCGGGCCGACGCGCCCGTGAGCGTGACGCCCGGCAGCGCCCTGGTGCCGCCCGACGAGTGGCTGGCCGGCGGTGACCTGGCCTGGCTCACGCGTGACGGGGCGCTGCTGGGCCTGCTGTGGTCACCGGACGCGCCGGTGGCCCCCGGCGCCGTCGAGGTGCTGACCCTGCTGCTGTCCGCCGCCGGCCAGGAAGGCAGCAGCCGCGAGGCGGACATGCTGATCACGCAGTTGCCAGCGGCCACCGCTTGGCTCTCGGCGGACCTGACCTTCCGGCAGGTGAGCCGCACTTTCCTGGAACTGTTCGGGCTGACCGATCAGAACGTGGTGGGCCAGGCGCTGGCTAGTGTCTTGCCGGACAGCCTGAGCCTGGCGCAGCAACTGGCCGGCGCGTCCTCGGGGCGCTCGGTGCACCTGAGAGACGAGCGGCTGCCCGGCGCGGAGGGGCGCTGGGTGCGCGGGGACGCCAAACCGTACTTCGGTGGAGCGGCGGCGGGGGTGCTGTGGACGGCCTACGACGTGACGCCCGAGTACGCCCGCGCCGGGGAACTCGCGGCGCTGCTCGACACCGACCTGCCGCTGGCCCTGCTGGCCCAGAGTGGTGAAGTCAGGCAGGTCAGCCGCGGGTTCGAGGCCCTGACCGCCTGCGCAGCCGAAGCGGCCCTGCCGGGCACACCGCTGTGGCACTGGCCCTGCTTTACCGAGGAAGGCCAGGACACCCTTAAAGAGCTGGTGCAGGCGGCGCAGGGCGGCCAGCCGGCCAGCAGCGAGGTCACGCTGGCCGGCGGCGGCGCGGTGATGCTGGCGGCCCGCCACAGCGCCTTCGCACCGGAACTGCTGATCGTGGAAGGCCCGGCACGGTACACCGGCAGTCAGGTGAACGGGCATATGGTGTCGCAGGTGCTGAGCCTTAGTGAGGCCGCGACCATCGTGCTGGATCATGCCGGGCGGGCGCAACTGATCAGTGCTCAGGCCGCCGATCTGCTGGAAATCGACGCGGCGCAGGTGGCCGGCCTGGCCCTGACACGCACCCTGGACCAGATGGGCCTGAAGCTGTACACCCCGGATGGCGACCTCCTGCCCTGGCCGGACTTCAAAGCCCTGCCGCTGCCCTACACGCTGGAGGCCATCAGCGTGACTGTCGGCGGCACGCGCCGTCACCTGGAAATGCGCGTGACCCGCATGGATGCCGAGGCCCCTGGACGCAAGGCCGGCCTGCTACTGACCCTGCGCGACCAGACTGCCCTGAAACGCGCCCACGCGAAGTTGCAGCACGACGCCAACCACGACCAGCTCACCGGGCTGCTCAACCGCGTGGGCCTGCGCCAGCGCCTGACCCGGCCCGAGGCCGCGGGCGGCATGGTGGCTGCCGTGGACGTGGACGGTTTCGGTGCACTGAATGCTGCGCTGGGCCGCACCGCCGGCGACCTGCTGCTCATTCAACTGGCGGCGCGGCTGAACGACCTGGCCAGCGACAACGGCGGGGTGGCGGCCCGCCTCACCGACGACGCCTTCGCGCTCTTGCTGCCGGGCAGCGCCGAGGTCGGCATTCAGAAGATCCAGGCGGCCCTGCAAGAACCGCTGCGGGTCGGCAAGCGCCTGGTGCCCATCACGTTCGCCATCGGCACCGCCGGCCTGCCCCCCGGCGCGCCCGATCAGGCCCTCACCGACGCCGAGATGGCCTTGCAGCACGCCAGACGCCAGGGACGCGGGCAGGTGCAACTGTTCAACGTGGGCCTGCGCGATGAACAGGCCCGCACCTTCGAGCTGGAAAACGACCTGCGCTACGCCATCGAGCAGCAACCCGAGCAGTTCAACCTGCTGTACCAGCCTGCCGTGAGCCTCAAGGATGGTCAGGCCATCGGTGCCGAAGCGCTGCTGCGCTGGACGCACCCCACGCTGGGCAACATCTCCCCCGCCCGCTTCCTGCCTATCGCGGAGCGCAGCGACCTGATCGTGCTGCTGGGCGAGTGGGTGCTGCGCGAGGCCGGCAGGGGCCGCGCCATCATCCGCGAGAGCCTGCGCAAAGGCGAGTGGCGCACCAGCGTCAACCTCAGCCTGGCGGAACTGCGCCACCCCCGCGCCGCCGAACGCCTGCTGCCCCTGATGACCAAACTCAACGCCCTGGACGTGGAGGTCAGCGCCGGCAGCCTGCTGGACCACAGCGAAGAAACCCTGGGTGTTCTGGAGCGCCTGCGCTCTAAAGGTTCACGCCTGATCGTGGACGATTTCGGCGACGCGGCCAGCAGCCTCACCGCCCTGACGCGCTTTCCCCTCAGCGGCCTGAAACTCCACCCCACCCTTACCGCCAAACTTCCCGACGACAACCCGGGCATGAAACTGGTGCAGGGCACCGTCAGCATCGCGCACAGCCTGGGCCTGAGCGTCACCGCCGTCGGCGTCGAAACCTACGCGCAACTCGACGCCCTGCGCGACCTGGGCGTCAACGCCGCGCAGGGCTACGCCCTCACCCCCCCCCTGGGGGTTCACGACCTCGCCACCTGGCTGAAAAACAGGTAAGTGTGGCGGCCCTGAAGGGGCAAAGGCAGCAGGAAGAGAAGGCAAAAGCGTTCCAGACAAAAGTCTGAGCAGGTGGCCCTTCTTGAACTCCTCTGGATGTGCGAGGCTCCCCAGGAAATGAAAAATCCCCCCAGAAGGGGGGAATGCCGCGCGGAGTGGTTTAGCGGGTGCGCGGGTCGAGGGCGTCTCGCAGGCCCGAGCCGAACAGGTTGAAGGCCAGGCTGAACAGCAAGATGAACACCACCGGGAAGGTCAGGGTGTACCAGTAGGCGGGTTTGAGCCACTGGCGGCTAAAGTCCACCAGCTGGCCCCACTCGCTGAAGCCCGGCTCGAAGCCCAGGCCCAGGAAGGACAGGGCGGCGACGCCGAGCGGCACGGTCGCCAGGTCAAGCACCGCCAGGGTGAACACCGTAGTCAGGCTGTTGGGAATCACGTGCTTGGCGATCTGGCGCCAGTCGCTGGCCCCCAGACCACGGGCAGCGTCCACATACTCCAGTTTGCGGGTCTTCAGCACATCACCACGAATGAAGCGGGCGTAGGCAGCCCAACCGGCCACGGTGTAGGCCACGATGATGGGCAGGGTGGGGTCTCCGCCAGGGTTGTTGGCCCGCATGATGGTCAGGATGACGACCGTGAGCACCAGACCAGGCATGGCGAAAATCACGTCGATGAGGCGCTGAATGGCATTGTCCACCCAGCCGCCGTAATACCCGCTGATGGCCCCGATGATGATGCCGACCAGCAGGGTAATGCCCACGATGATGAAGGACATTTTCAGGGCGGTACGGGTGCCCCAGATCAGGCCGTAGAAGATGTTGTAGCCGTTGACCGTACCGAAGATGGCTTGCTGGCTGGGCGGGCTGGGTTCCTGCGAAAAGCTGAGGCGCTCCATCTTGTAACAGCTCTGCGGCGGGGCCAGAACGGCCTTCCAGAAGGGGGCGCCCAGCGGGTTGTACACCTGATTGGCGCTGGTCATGTTCAGGTCACGCAGGCAGTTGCCGCTGGGCTTGGCGATCAGCGGCGCAAAAATAGCCATCAGCAGGAACAGCAGCATGATCGCCAGGCCACTGAGGGCCAGCGGGTTGCGGCGCAGCTTACGAATGCCGGGACTGTGCCAGAAATTCGCCCAGCGGTCGGCTTTGGGCAGCGAAACGGGCTTTTGGGCAGTGGTCATCAGTCGAACCTCACGCGCGGGTCGACCAGACCGTACAGGATGTCCACGACGGTACTCATGACCACAACGAGAAGGGCGGAAAGCAGGGTGAACCCCATCACGCCGGCCAGGTCGAGTTGCTGCGCGGACTGCACGAACCACTGCCCGATGCCGGGGTAAGCGAAGATGGTCTCGGTAATGATGGAACCGCCCAGCAGGCCGATCACCAGCAGGCCGCCCTGGGTCACGATGGGCAGCAGGGCGTTGCGGCGGGCGTGTTTTCTGTTCACGATGCGCTCGGCCAGGCCCTTGGCGCGGGCAGTGCGCACGTAATCGCTGTTCAGAACTTCCAGCATGTTGTTGCGCATGACCAGGACGATGCTGGCACTCAGTACCGTAATGAGGGTCAAGGCCGGCAGCATCATGTGGCGCAGCACGTCGAAGGTGATTTTCCATTCGCCGTGCAGGGCCGCGTCCAGGCTGAGCATCCCGGTGATGCGTTTGGCGCCGCCCAGATCATAGTCGCCCACCAGGAATTCGTTCATGGTTTCCAGCCGGCCTGGCCCCGGTGCCCAGCCCAGGTAGGCGTAGAACACCGCCAGCAGCACGATCCCCAGCACGAAGGTGGGGACGCTGTAACCGATGGTCACGAACACCCGGATCAGTTGATCCAAAAACCTGTCTTTATGTAGAGCGGCCAGGGTGCCCATCCAGATGCCGAACAGCAGGATGGGAATGGCGGTCACCAGGGTCAGTTCCACGGTGGCGGGCAGACGCTCCTTGATGGTCTCGTTCACGTCCTTGCCGCTGGCGCGGCTAAAGCCCAGGTCGCCCTTCAGGGTACTGCTGGCCCAGCGGGCGTACTGCTGCGGAAAGGGGTCACGCAGGCCGTACTGGTTGATGATGGCTTCCATGCGCGTGGCCTGCTGCTCACTGCGGATGTAAGGGGCGGCGCGTTGCTCGGGCGTCAGCAGCTGGGTGAGGCCGATGACGATCAACGACAACACGAGCATGACCAGCGGGATCTGCGCCAGTCGTCGAATTACGAAATTCAGCATGTCGGTTTCAATTTCACTCTCTTTTTATGGGGTTTTGCAAGGGTTCAGCGGGGGGACAATCCCATTGCGGAATATCCCGCCCGCTGAGCGGACAAACGTCAGTTTACGTCGTGAAGCCCTGGCCTTTTAAAGCCTCAGACTTTCTTAAGGCTTACTTCTTCGTGAGGCCGCTCCACTCCAGGTCGGTCATGGGGTTATAGGTGGCCTTGGTCAGGCCTTCACCGCTAAGGCGGTCACTGTAGAAGATCCAGGCCACAGGCGCCGGCATCAGAATGTACAGCGCCTGGTCATAGGCGCGGTTACCGATCTTGGTGTACAGGTTGTTGCGGATGGTGGCGTTCACGCTGGTGCGGGCCTGCTCGTTCCAGGCGTCGATCTGGGCGTCCTTGATGGCCGAGCCCGAAGCGTAGAAGCCGCTGCTGCCGTAGAAGGTGTTGATGAAGTTGTCCGGGTCGGCGTAGTCGGGTGCCCAGCCGATAAACAGCATGGGCAGTTCGCCCGCGTTGCGTTCCTTGAGCAGGTCGCTCCACTGCTTGGGCTGGATGTTGATCTTGAACTTGGGGTTGATCGCTTCGACGTTCTTCTTCAGGATTTCCAGCGCGATCTGCGAGGTGGGGGTGTTGGCGCGGTAGGCGGCGTTCAGCACGAAGCCGTTTTTCCACACGTCGCCGCCCCAGGCCTTCTTGAAGGCTTCGGCGGCTTTCTTGGGGTCGAATTCGTACTTCTTGACCTTGGCGTTGTAACCGGGGAAGCTGTCGGGCAGGGCCATGGTGCGCTGGGTGGCTTTGCCCTTGTAGACGTCCTGGGCGAACTGGTCGTAGTTGAAGGCGTAGCTGAAGGCGCGGCGCACGTTCACGTCGGTGAAGAAGTTAGCGGGGATGCCCTTACCGTCCAGCTTGCCGCTGCCGATGTAGTCCTTGCCCTTGATGTTCCAGTTCATGAAGATGGCGGGCGCGGAGGTGTTGGGCAGGTCGTCGACCCAGGTGATGCCGGGCTTGCCCTTGATCTGGGCTTCGTCGACGGTGCGGCTGGCTCCCTCGATGCGGTCGGCGTCGCCGCGCAGCAGCGCCTGCTGGCGGGCAGCCAGTTCGGGCACCTTCTGGCGGATCACGTTCTTGATGCTGGGTTTCTTGCCCCAGTAGCCGTCGAACGCGGTGAACAGCATGGTATTGGCATCCTGGCGCACCATGCGGTAGGGGCCGGTGCCGTTGGGCTTCTTGCTCAGGTCGCTGCCCTGCATTTCCTTGCCGGCCCAGGACTGCCAGTCCTTCTCGGTGCCGCTCCAGTCGTTCAGTTTGGTGGTGTACTCCTTGCTGACGATGGCCTGGCCGGGGAAGGCCAGCTTGGCCAGGAAGGCCGGGTCGACCTTGGGCAGCGTGAACACCAGCTGGCCGGCAGCGTTGCACTTCACGGCATTGCTGATCTTGGCCCAGGTGACGCTCTTGTCGTCCTTACCGTTGCTGGGGGTGCCCAGCAGGCCTTCGCTCAGGAACCACTGGCCCGACTCGCCGCCGTTGATCACCAGGTTGCGGCGGAAAGTGTACTCGGCGTCGGCGCAGGTGAAGGTGTCGCCGTTGTGGAACTTGACGTTCTTGCGCAGGTCGAAGGTGTAGGTCTTGCCGTTGTTGGTGATGCTCCACTTGGTCGCCAGGCGGGGCTCCAGCTTGGTGAGGCTGGCCCCGGGGTAGGACACCAGGGTCTCGTACAGGTTGGCAATAATGCCGGAGGAGGCCGTGTCGTAAGCAGACTCGGGGTCGAGGGTGGGGATGTCCCCGGCCGACTGAATGACGTAAGTGTCGGCGGGCGTGGCGGCCAGGGCGGCACCGGCGAACAGCAGGGAACTGAGAACGAGCAGTTTCTTCATATCCTTATTTCTCCTATGGATGAATCCGGATGTCACGGGCCAATGAGCTGGCCGTGCACCGGTTCGTGTAGTGAGCAGCGTGAATATACAATGTCCGCCATTTGGCGTATATGCCCCGCCGCCCAATTCCCCCCACCGGCCCCTCACGCACCCCCCATAAAGCGCGGCCTTCTCTTGGACTCTTCCCTTACACTGGCTTCCCTTAGACTGGCTTCCCTTAGACTGGCTTCCCTTAGACTGGGCGTCGATGCATTCCATCCCTGAGGGCCACAGCGTGACGCTGGACATCCTGGTCACCGACGACATGACCGTCCATTTTCATGAACTGGGGCAGGGCCCCGGCCACCCGGTGTACTCGACTTACTGGCTTGCCCGGCACTTCGAGGAAGCCGGGCGCAAACTGCTGCTGCCTTTTCGGGAAGAGGGCGAGGAAGGCGTGGGCACGTTCGTGGAGGTGCAGCACCTGGCCTCGGCATTGCCGGGCATGCGGGTCACGCACGTGGCGACGGTAGAAAGCGTGGAGGGCCGCCGCCTGACCTGCACCATCAGCGCCACCAGCGAACTGGGCGACCTGATCGCCACCGGCCGCACCGGGCAGTACGTGACGCTGGAGGCGAAGCTGGAACGCAACTTCGGGGCGCTGCGTGAACGCTGGGCCGCCCATCAGCAGCAAAGAGACGTTTCCTCAGAAAGCGGCGGGCCGTCAAGCTGACGGGCGCCCGGCGCTGGCCCGCTGCGCGATGAAGCGTGAGGTGCGCCGGGCCAGTGCCATGACCGTCAACATGGGGTTGGCGCCGCTGGCCGAGGGAAAGGCGCTGGTGTCCCCGATCCATACGCCCGGCACGCCGTGCAGTTCGCCGCTGGGGTCGGCCACGCTGGTGCGCGGGTCGCGGCCCAGGCGGGCACTGCCCATCTGGTGGGCGCTGAAAACCGGGTGCCCGCCCTGCCCGATGTTCAGGGTGCGCCACTCGCCGATGGCGGCTTCCAGGTCTTCGCCGCGCCGCCACGGTTCAGCCCGGTCGGTCAGGGGATAGATGGTGTGCGCCCCCGCCGCCTCCAGGATACGGGCCACCGTCGCCTGACCCAACCAGTAATTGTCGACATCGACCGGATCGGTGACGCTGTAGGTGATGACCGGCTCGCCGTTTTCACCCAGCGTGACCTGCCCGGCCCCCCGGTCGCGCGTCAGGTGAATGAGGCTTACGGCGTTCGCCTGCTGCGCCATGCGTTCCTTATGGTCGGCGGCGTTGAACCACGGGGCCGCCACCGCGTAGAGGCCGGTGGTGTACTGAATGGTTTCCACCAGAAACCCGTACCCGCCCGCGCGGCCCTGAAACTCGTCCATGATGGTGCCCTGCGTGGCTCCCCACCAGCCCCGCTGATCGTGGTCGAACAGGCCAGCCAGCGCCCCGCATGGGTGCAGGTGCAGGTGCTGCCCCACCGCCGGCCCGCCCAGCCCCGAGCGCAGCAGCAGGGCGGGGGTCTCCAACGCGCCGCAGGCCACCACCACCTGCGGCGCGTGTACCGTGAAGGACAGCGGGGTGCGGTCGGCAGAAGACTCGCCAGCAGCGTGCCCCCCGACCAGAACGCCACTGGCCACGCCTTCCTGGGTCAGGATGCGTTCGGCCTTCACGCCCTCGACAATGACGGCTCCGCGCTGCTGGGCGTCTTTCAGGTACGTTTTGGCGGTGCTCTGCTTGCTGCCGGTGGCGTCCCCGAACCCGCAGTGCCCGGCGTGCTGCGGGTCGTGCAGGCGCGGGTCGGCGTTGCGGTAAGCGCGCTTGAAGCTGTACCCGAGGCGCAGCGAACCCTCGATCAGGCGCTGGTGCGTGCCGTTCGATTCGCTGCAGTCGTTGTTCGCCTGAATCCGCCGCATCACCGCCCGCAGGTCGCCCTCGAATTCCGGGGTGTTCAGCCCGCTCAGGCCGGCCCCCGCCCATTCCTGGCGCACCTCGGCGGGCGTCGGGACGCAGTTCATCCAGTTGCCCACGGTGCCGCCCCCCACCGCCTGACCGGCGATCAGCGACACGTTGCCGTCGGCGGTGGTGGTGAAGCCGCCGTGCCAGTAGATGTTGCGGTAGGCCCACAGTTCGGACTGGCCCAGTTCGGCATCCGCAAAGTGGCGGCCCCTGTCCAGCACCACCACCTTCAGGCCCTGCCCGGCCAGTTCGCCGGCGATGACCCCCCCGCCCGCGCCGGAACCGATCACCACCACGTCCGCGTGCATGTCCTGCCCGGCTTGCGGCACGGTGACGGTCAAATCCCGCTGGGTCTGTGCGCCCTGGAAGGTCGGGCCGGCGTAGGCGAACTGCTTCCAGGTGGGGTTCAGGCCGTCCTCGCCCACCTGCGCGTAGCCCAGCATCAGCGTCAATTGACGCAGCGCCTCCAGGCCACGGGCAGCGCGGGGGTCGCGCGACAGCAGGCGTAGGACACCTTCGCGCACTTTCAGGGGCGTGCGCTCCAGCTTTTGAACGAAGCGCAATTTGTCCAGCAGTTCCAGCAGGCCCGCGCGGTCGCTGGCGGGCAGGTCGGCAATCACGCCCTCGGCGGCGGCCGGCACGCCCAGCGTCCGGGCCGAGTGGGCGTAGAACCCGTGCGGATCGTCGCGGCGGTTCAAGGCGGGCAGAAAGGTGTCCATCAGGGCGGCCAGCGTGCGGCGCTGCGGGTCAGTCAGGGTATCGAGCTGGGTCAAGGCCGTCTCCTTGTGCGAACAGGGCAAATTTTTTGAATCTGGTACAAAAAATCTAGCGCATTTGCCGAAAGAAGACGGATGGCCCAGCGTCCACGGGAGGTCACCCGCCGACTGGCCCCCGCGCCTGCCACACAAGAAAACCGCCCCCACAGCAGCTTCAGGCAGGGGGCGGAGCAACCAGCCTAACAGCCTGGGCGTCAGCGCATGCTGCTGAGGTAAGCCGCCAGGTCCTTCAGGTCGCCGTCAGAAAGGGGTTTCAGGACAATGCGCATGGCTTCGGGCGCGACGATGCCGCCAAAACTGGGCGCGTCACGGAATTCGTGCAGGATGTTCAGGCCGTACCCGGGCGAGAGGTTGGTGACGCTGGCGACCTCGTTGTCGCTGACGCCGCGCCCGTCTGCGCCGTGGCACACCTGGCAGGCCACCACGTTGCGCCCAGCGTCGCCACTCAGGAACAGTTTCTCGCCCCGGGCGCGGGCGTCCGCGTCGGCCTTCCAGGCCGGGCCGGGTTGCAGCGGCGTGTAGTACGCCGCCAGGTCGGCGATGTCCTGATCGGACAGTCTGGCCGCCACGCCCTGCATCACCGCGCTGGGCCGCAGTTTCGCCCGGAAGGCCGCCAGTTGCAGGTGCAGGTAGGGCGTGATCTGCCCGGCCAGCCCGGGAACGTCCGCCTTCGTACTCACGCCGCCCGCCCCGTGGCACTGCTGGCAAGCGCCCTCGTGCAGGGCCTTGCCCCGCGCCGCGTCAGGAGGCCCGAACTTCAACGCGAGCGGATTGCCACCCGCTGCCGGTGCCGTGGGTGGCGGCGCGGCAGACGGGCTGCCCTGTGCTTGCATGGTGGACGCCTGCATGCTGGAGTGCCCCTGCATGGTGGCCGGGCCACTCATATACATGCAGGCACTCAGGAGCAGAGGAAGGGGAAACAGGGCCAGCCACTGGACACGTTGACGGGTGGGCATACGAACCTCCACAGGACGAGAAGGACGGGCACGCAGGTGAGGCGGGACTTCTCTCCCAGCTTAATAGGAAAAGAAGTTACTTTCTGGATCAGGTTCAAGTGGACATTCGATGCAGCGGCTCCTGAGCCAGGCCCTTCTGTCTCCTTCATCAGCACGGTGTAACAAGCTCCACCACCAAGGTGTACGTCGCCCCCCTTTCAGAAGCTCCGGAAGGCAAGGAGCTGGATTGGTCGGAGCACGTCACAGCCGGACAGCAGACGAAAAGATGAGGCAGGAGAACTGCCCCATCTTCTTCACTTCGGTTCAGCGGGCGCGCAGGACGTGACTTACCCAGGCGTCGACCAGGCGCTGCGGGTTGCTCGTCAGGCCCGGCTTCACCTCGGAGAGTCTGGGTTCGTCGGCGAACTTGAACACCGGGTCGAGTTTCGTGCCCTTCACCGCTGGGTAAATCCACATGCGGGTGGGAATGTCGGCCTGCACGGCGCTGCCGAGCATGAAATCCACGAACTTGCGGGCCAGGGCGGGCTGCCTGGCGCCCCGCAGGATGCCCACGCCTTCCAGTTGCAGCCAGGTGCTGCCGGGCAGGAACAGGTTGGCGGTGGGAGCCTGCGCCGGCAGTTTCGCGGGGTTGTAGCCGTCGGCGTAGAACACCTCGGCGGCGGGGCTGCTGGCGTAACTCAGGACGATGGGGTACTTGCCGCCGTTTCTGCTGAAGTCCTTGTAATAGGCGTCACTCCAGCCGCGCGTGACCTTCATGCCGTTCGCCCGCGCCTCGCGCCACCACGACCAGGCGCCAGCCTCTCCGTAGTGATTGACGGTCGCCAGCAGGAACGCCAGACCGGGACTGCTGGTGGCGGGGCTCTGCACCACCGTCAGTTTCGCGTACTCGGGTTTCTTCAGGTCATCCAGCGTTTTCGGCAGGGGCAGGCCCGTTTTGGCCAGGGCCGCCCGGTCGTAATTCAGGGCCACGAAGCCGTAATCCACGGTGTTCAGCGCCCCCGCCTCGTCCAGACGGTAGGCGGCCGGCACTTTGCTCAGGTTCGGAGACTGGTACGCGGTGAGCAGGTTCATCTGCTTCGCCCGGCCCAGCAGGCTGTTGTCCAGCCCGTACACCACGTCGGCCAGCGGAGCGCGGCGCGTCAGCACCAGGCGGTTCAGGAGTTCCCCGGCATCGCCGCCCTTCACGAAGCGCACCTTCGCGTTGTTCGCCTTCTCAAACTGCGCCACCAGTTTCTTGTCCACGTCGAAACTGTCGTGGGTGATCACCGTCAGGGTCGTCTGAGCATTCGTCGTCTGGGCATTTGTCGTCTGGGCACTTGCCACGCCCAGCATCAGCAGGGCCGAAAACAGCAGTTTACGCATAAAAAATCCCCCTCGCGTCACGAGAGGAAAGAGGTGTGGGCACTCGTTTTACAGCCCGGTCACGCTCCCTCCGCCGGAATAACCCGGTTCAGGTTCCTTGGGTATGGTCTCAGCCCCCTTGTTGCAGAAGGCACCCCAGGTGACGCAATGGGAAGGATACCAGAGGGTGTCAGCGTGTGTCCGGCTGGGCTGACAATTCAGGGGCGGAGGCCAGGACGGTCGTGGCGCAGCCGCTCGCTCCCATCAGGGCTGGAGGCGACCCGACCAGACCGTCCCGGGCCTTTGACACCGCCAGAATTCGACGGTGCTCAAGCTGGCGGTCAGGGGGAACGTCCTCCCCGGCCCGTGGCAAGGCCCTGAAGTTCACCTGCGCTGTTCGGCCCAGCAGAACGCTGAATTTAGATAACCCACGTCTGGGCGCGTGAAATCGCTTACCCTGAGCGTATGTCGATTTGTAGCTGGGCGAGGTGGTGACGCCCCGCAACCGCGCCACTCCCCTGCTGCTGATCACGGGCGTGCTGCTGGTGGCGCTTAACCTGCGTCCGGTGATCGCGGCGTTCGAGCCGCTGCTGGCGCAGATTCAGACCGAGCTGGGCGTGAACGCGGCGACGGTCAGTCTGTTGATGTCCGTTCCGCTGCTGTGCTGGGGCGCCTTCGCGCTGCTGGCCCCGCTGTTCGTGCGTTCGCGCAGTGCCGAGGCGGTCATCCTGGGGTGCCTGGCAGTCATTGGTACCGGCGCCCTGCTGCGAACCGGGCCGAGTTTCGCGTGGATTCTGGTGGGCACGGTGCTGGTCGGGTCGGGCATTGCAGTGGTGAACGTGCTGCTGCCCAGCCTGCTGCGCCGCGATTTTCCGGAACGGCTGGGGCTGATGACGGGCCTGTACACCACGGCGGTGGTGGGCGGGGCGGCCATCGCGTCGGCGGCCTCGGTGCCGCTGCGAAACGCCTTTCAGGGATCGTGGCGGGCGGCGCTGGGGTTCTGGGTGCTGCTGGCCGTGCTGGGCGCGGCGGCGTGGTGGCCCGCGGTACGCGGTCGCCCGGAGCGGTCGGGCTTACAAACCGCTGCGGGCGTCAGCATCTGGCACAACCCGGCCACCCTGCCGGTCACGGCGTTCATGGGCGCGCAGAGCATGGTGTTCTTCATCTGGATGACCTGGTTGCCCCGCCTGCTGGTCGATCAGGGCCTCAGCAGCACCCAGGCCGGGTTGCTGCTATCGGTGGGCAACATCGTGCAGTTGCCGTTCAGCCTGTACGTGCCGATTCTGGCGTCCAGGTTGCCCAGCGTGCGCCCGCTGGTCGTGGCCCTGAGCGCCTGCGTGGCGGCCGGCTTGCTGGGCCTGCTGCTCGCGCCGGGTGCTCCCCCGCTGGTGTGGGCCTTGCTGCTGGGCATCGGCTCGGGCAGCGCCTTTCCGCTGGCGCTGTACCTGATCGCGCACCGTGCCAGGAGCGCCGCCGAAGCCCCCAACCTGTCCGCGGTGGCGCAGGGCTGCGGTTACCTGTTCGCGGCCACGGGCCCCGTGCTGTTCGGCGCGGTTCACGACCTCACCCACGGCTGGCACGCCCCCCTGCTGCTGCACCTGGCCCTGACCGCCCTGATGCTGGTCACGGGCCTGTGGGCCAGCCGGGAATTCACCTGAGGTTGATGCCTCCCCGAGGCCTTCCATTTTGTGTGGCATGACCGGGTTTATATGGGGTTTACACTACGGCATGACTGACCCGAAGTCACACTGGGGCAAGGCGTACACGGACGACGACATCACCGTCTACTACGACGCTGGGCGCTGCATTCACTTTGCCGCGTGTGTGCGTGGTCTGCCGCAAGTGTTCAACCCGAAGGCAAAACCGTGGATCAGGGCGGACGCTGCGCCAGCCGAGCAGATTGCCGGGGTGGTGCGCCGTTGCCCCACGGGCGCCCTGCATTACGAATTGAAGAACGGCCCCGCCGAGTCACCCGAACCCACCAGCGTGGAGGCGCGCGAGAACGGCCCGCTGTTCCTGCGGGGTGACCTGACCATTGCCGCACCTGACTCAGCCACGCCCGGCGGTGAGGTCAAGGACACCCGCGCGGCCCTGTGCCGTTGCGGCGGCAGCAGCAACAAGCCTTTCTGTGATGGCACGCACCGCAACGGCTTCCAGGCCGAAGGCGGCCAGAAACTCAACACTGCGTGAGGAGCAAGCATGACTGAACTCAGGAAAAACGACGAGAAAAGCCGTTACGAAATCCTGCAAGGCGGGCAGGTGGTGGGTTTTGCGGAATTCCGCCCTGTCGGCGACGCGGTCATGCTGCCGCACACCGAAATCGAGCAAGGCCACGAAGGGGAAGGCCTGGGCAGTCAACTGGCGAAATTCGCCCTGGATAACGTGAAGACCGAGGGCAAGCGGGTGATTCCCATGTGCCCTTTCATTGCCGGGTACATTCGCAGGCACCCGGAGTACACGGAACTGGTTCACCCACAGCAACGCGGCGTGTTCAAGCTCTGAAAGCCTGAGCGTCCCGGTTTTCTTTTGTGCTCCTGGCGTTTAGAGCAGTTCTGCGAATTATGCGCTCTGAGGAAGGACACCCCAGAGCGCTCCATTCTCGGTTCTGCTCGTCTGAATTGACTCGATTTGCTCGGCCAAAAGCACTGCGTTCTTTTGTCAAATGCTCTAATAAGCGCATGGCTGTGGATTTAATCGTCTGGGTCATCGTTCAGGATGGGGCAGGTCGCATTCTGCTGGGGCGACGTGAGAGTACGCGCTTTGCCAGCGGGTGGTGGAACCTGCCGGGCGGCGCGGTGGAAACCCGGGAGAAAGTGGCCGACGCGGCGGCGCGTGAACTGCGCGAGGAGACAGGGCTACATGTGAACCCTGCCGATTTGCGGCATATCGGCGTGAACAGGTACGACGTGGAGGGGCTGCACGGCCGCGCCGAGGGGGTGAATTTCTTCTTCCTGGTGCGAGAATGGGACGGTGAGCCGCAGCCACTGGAGAACACCTCGGAGCTGGGCTGGTTCGACCCGGAGAACATTCCCGCAGACGCCCTGCCGTGGCTACCGCAAGCCCTGAAAAACCACCTGCTCGACGCTCAATTCTTCGTCGAGCAGGTGGATTGATTTCCGGGCGTCATGCCCCAGCTTTTTTCCCCAACGACTCCTTCCCACTCACTTCAGCAGCGGCACGTAATCGGGCACGAAATTCCCGCCCTGGGCCTCGGTTTTCTCCTCGTCGATGAGGGTGGGCGTGGTGCCGATGCCGTAGGTGAAGTTGGGGGCGTGGGTGTCCACCGGGCGGTCGGTGATGACCTCGCCAATTTGGTAGGGCGTGCCGTTCTGGTGCGGGTAAGCCGTTTCGGGCGTGCGGAAGTAACGCAGGGTGAAGGGCGTCTCGGGAAACACGTCCTTGCCGAAGTCGTAGCGCTGCGTGGCGACCACCTGACGGTAACGGCGTGCGCCTTCCAGTGCGGCCTGGCGGGTCGGCAGGAACAGTTCGGGGCGAATGGTCTTGCCTTGCAGGTACTCGCCTTTTGCCGTGAACTCGCGCATCAGTCTCTGGCGCAGTTCCTGGGCGGCCTTGACGCCCTGCGGGTTGTTTTTGCTCACTTCCGTGCGCAGGTCGGGCCAGTCGGCGCTGTACCCGTTGGCCCTGCTAATCTGGCGGTTCAGGTAGGTCTCGACGCTGGCGGGCATGTCGCCGAACAGAGACGCGCCCACCACGTGATCCAGGAAGTAACGGTACTCGCCCACGTTCTTGCCCCGGTTCAGGGGTTCGGGGGTGGTCAGGTGCCCCGGCGTCTCCCCCGCCCCGGCAGACGCGCTGGCCTTGTAGCCCAGGTAGTTCATTTCCTGCCAGCCGAGTTTCCCCGTGAACTGCCGCGCCATGGCCCAGGTGCTGTCGACGGTGTTCCCGGTACCGGAAGTAAAGACGCTGTTCTGCCCCACATCGCTCTGGCGAACATTTCCGCTGTGGCAGGCGACACACTGCGTGAGTTCACTGGGCGTCTGGGCGCGCAGGGCACCGCCCTTGTCCTCGATCCAGCCGCCGAGCAACCAGCCTGCGCCGTTCTCGATCCAGCCCTGGGTGCGGTTGGCGTACACGGGCGCACTTTCTTCCTTGAGGGCCAGGCCGAACTCGTCGGGGTGCCATTCGCGCTGCTTGTACATCCAGCGGATTTCCTTGACACGGTTGGCGCGGGTGCCAGGAAAGCGGCTGATGCTCCGGTCGGTGCCGTCGGCCTGCACGTCCACGTAATGCAGCGGGTGCGCGAACTCGGTGCCCAGCGGGTACTGCCCGCGCACGATTTCAATACCGGACGCCGCGCCAACATACGTTTTCTCGCCGCTCAGCCTGTCCTGCGCGTTGCGCTGCACCAGATCGAGGTTCTTCTCGTAGGTGCTCAGGTCAAATTTTCCAGCGGTGGACTGCATGAACTTCGCGGGCAGGCGCACGTACACGCCTGACACGCTGCCCGCCAGGGGCGTGAAAATTCCGTACGGCATGAAGTTCAGCGCGCGCCAGCCGGTCACCCAGCCCTGGCCGTCGTTGAACAGGCCGCGTTCCTGCGAGGCCGAACGCACGAAGCCGTCCGCCTGGGCCGGCAGATCCGCCGGGGCCAGGGCTGGGAAGAGCCGCATGGGGGAGTCCACGCCGGTGTCCCAGTCGGTGGTTCTGGCCCGCTTATCGAAGGCGGCCTGCCAGTTGTCCTGGCGCACGTAAGCCTGCATGTCCCACTCCTGCGCTTTCACCCCCAGCGAGGCAGCCACGCGCGCCAGCACTTCGGGCCGCAGGGTGTTCTCCCAGGGATTCACGCTGGAATCGATGACGTGCGGGTAATCGAAGACCCCGAAGGCATACTCGGCCTGCAGGTTCCCGACGTTAGGGTTTCCGCCCGCCTGTGGGTTGTTGTTCCCCAGGCCTTTTTCCGCCACCCCGTCGGTGTGGCAGTACTGACAGGCGTTCTGCGTGCCGAAACTGGTCTCCACGTAACACTGCGCCGGAATATGTGCGTGAGGATTCGGGAAGGTGCCGCGGTGAATATGTTCCCCCCGCAGCGGCATTTTGACCGTGGACGTGGCGGTGAGCTGGGCGTGCGCCGCCAGCGGGACGGCCACCGAAACCAGCGCCGCGAAAACAATGAACTTCGTGTGCATCAAATAACCTCAAAAAGTGGGAAAGGGGCAGCAGGGTTGCCCCCACCGCCCCCCCGGACTCCGACCGACTGCGACTGCTGAACGCGGGTGCCGGCCCTTACTTCACGGCGGGCAGACCGTGCAGGTAACCGACGCTGTTCTGCAACTTGTAGTTGAGGACGCCGTACTTGTTCGCACCCCACTTGGCCTTGGCGGCGGCTTCCAGCTTGGCAGTCAGTTCCTTGTTCTGGCTGCTGATCCAGTCGCCCTGGTGCTGGTTGTTGCTGGTGATGTAGGCGTGCCCGTTCATGTTCTCGACGACGCCCAGCCCGGTCGCTTCGGCCCCAGCGGCCACCGACAGGATGCGGCTCAGTTTCCTGGTGTCCACGTTGTACGCCCACACGTAATTATTGACGTGCATGCCGCTGTCCTCACCGATGAACAGGGTGCGCATGGCTTCGCTGTAATGCACGTTGTCGGTGTTGGCGATGGCATTCACGTCGGCGGTGTTGCCGTTCGCGTCGGCTGGGATGGGTTTGCCGAGCAGGGCGGCTTCCACGTAGGTGCGGGTGGCGACGTAATTGCTGTTGATGGCGTTACCTTCGGTGTCTTTCTGTCCGGCTTTCAACTCGAAGGTGTACGTGGCTCCGGCCTTGTTCTCCGGGAGTTTCACATCGTCCACGGGAACGCCTTCTTCGGCTTTCATGCTGGTTTCGATGCGGCTCATGGCGTAGTACATCTTCTTGTCGGCCTCGTTGAAGGTCACGCCCTCGCCCTTCGTGAACTCGGTGGTGGCCCCCAGGTACGCGGCGTACCGGCGGGTCTCGAAGAACGCAGCGGCCTGCTCCATGCCGGGTTTCAGTTTCAGCCACACGGTCTGGGCGCTGCCCGCGCGGGTGGGCTTGAATCCTTCCTTGGCTTCCAGGCTGGTCTCGAAGATGTCGCCGATGTTGACCTTGTCCTTCAAGGCCTTGATTTCAGCGTGCGTGGCGTGCCCCAGCCTGATCCAGGAGATGTTGGCCGCGCCACCATTCTGGTCGCTGGTCTGGTTCCATTTCGCGGCGTAGATGGTGCCGCCCGCTGCGGGATCGTTGGCCTTGTCGCCCACGAACATGAAGAGACCCGAGTAAGCGCCATCGTCGCCGTAAATGGCGGTGCGCCCGTCAGCGGCGAACCGCGCGATTTCCCAGGTGCCGCGCCCCATCTCGTAGTGCTTGGTGACTTGGTAGCCGCCGCCGGGTTTCACGGCCACTTCCACGGGGTAACCGTAATCGTAGGGGTTGGCCTTCTTTTCACCCTTGAAGTACACCTCACTCATGGCCTTCAGGCCCGCCTGTGTGGTGGTGTACGACTTCTCGCCAGGCACGAAGTACAGGTCGTAATCTTCCTCGCCGCCCAGGTGCGTGCCCCAGGGCGTCGGGCCGCCGAAGCAGAAAATCCAGCCGCCACCCACGCTGGCAAAATCCACGCTGGTCTGGCTGCCCACGCTGAGCTTGCCGTCCGCGCCCTGGCCCAGTGCCGTGACGTTCATGGTCATGGGCATGCGACTGTACCAGTTCTCGGCCTTGTAAGCGTCCACGCCGTTTTCCAGAATCCAGTCGTACTCCCAGTGGTTGACCAGGTAAGGCTTACCGCCCACGTTGAGCAGGCTGGTGCCGTCCGCCGTTTCGGCCACGACGTTATCGCCCTGACGATCCTTGATGGGGTTCATCTTGTAATCGAACAGTTGTCCGGCGGCATATTTCTGCCCATTCACAGTGTTGGTCTGGTCGGTGTTCCTGAACAGCACGTTGTACGACAGCGGGAAGTCCTTCGTGGTGCCGTCCGCGTAGGTCACCTTCGCCACTGAGGTGCTGTAGGTGTCCAGCATCTCGGCTTCGGTCTGCGGCACAGGCATGGAGCTGAACTCCACGCTTTTCACCGCTTTCACCTCGGCCCTCATGGTGGGAGCGCAGGAGGTCACGCCCAGCGTCAGGCCCAGGCTCAGGAACATCAACGGCAGCTTCATCTTTTTCATCACGCTTAAATTAGAAACGCCGTGTCAGACCCTCGTCAGGCCGAGGCACGGCTGACACTGCTGGGCCGGCTCAAAGTTTGGAAAAGAAAAAACTCCCCGCGTCATAGCAGGGAGTCGGAAGCTGGATAGGAGTGAGTCGATTACATGAGGCTGTTCATCAAGGAGATCATCGGCAGGAACATGGCCAGGATGATGACCAGCACGATTCCGCCCAGGAACACGATCATGATGGGTTCAATCGCCGCCGTCATGCTTTCCACGGCCTCGTCCACCTCGCGGTCGTAGAAGTCGGCGACCTTGGCGAGCATGCTGTCCAGCGAGCCGGTCTCTTCACCGATGGCGATCATGCTGACCACCATGGGCGGAAACACCTTGCTGGAGGCCAGGCTCTGGCTCATCGGGTCGCCCACCATCACGAAACTCTTGGCGGTGTCGATGGTTTCCTCGACGATGGCGTTGTTGGCGGTGCCCTTGGTGATCTCCAGCGACTCGATGATGTTGACCCCGCTGTTCATCAGCAGGCCAAAAGTGCGGGCGAAGGAAGCCACGGCGGTCTTGCGAATCAGGTTGCCGAAGATCGGCAGGCGCAGCTTGAGGTCGTCGATGGCGTGGCGTCCGGCCTTGGTGGCGTAATACCAGCGGTAAGCGAACACGATTCCCACGAGACCGACTAGAACGTACAGCAGCGAGGCGCGCAGGAAGTCCGATAGGGCCATCACCACGCGTGTGATAAGCGGCAGTTGTGCCCCCTGCTGGTTGAGCATCCCCGCGAACTGCGGCACCACGAAGGCGATCAGGCCGTAGGTGATCAGAACCGCGAACACCAGCACAATGGTGGGGTACGTGAGCGCCTTTTTGATCTTGCCATTCAGGGCCAGTTGCTTTTCCTGAAAGTCGGCGATGCGCGCCAGCACGGAGTCCAGCGTCCCACTCGTCTCGCCGGCCCGAACCAGGTTGATAAAGAGGCGATCAAAGGTCTTGGGGTACTGCGCCAGGCCCTCGCTGAGGGGCACACCTGTTTCGACTTCAACGCGGATCTTCTGAAGGATGCCCTGGAAACTTTTGTTCTCGATCTGTTTGTTCAGGATGGACAGCGACTGCACCAGCGGCACGCCGGCGTTGATGAGGGTGGCGAGCTGCTTGCTGAAAATGGCGACTTCTTTGAGTTTGGGGGGGCGATCGGTCAGCCCCGGAATTTTGATGTCGGCGTTGAGGCCGCTTCTGGGCGGCTTGATCTCGACGATCATGAAATTCTTGGCCCGCAGGGCGTCCCGAACCTGCTCGCGCGTTTCGGCTTCCATCTGCGATTTCAGGACCTTGCCACTGCGGTCCCGGACTCGATATTCGTAGACCGGCATATCAGTCAGTATAGTTCGCTGGTCTTGCGCTTAACTTACAAGTGCGCTTGAAAGGTCAGGGAACAGCATGGGCATGGACAAAAGCGGGGTGCAGCGCGCGGCGCAGGTGGTCAGGGCGGGGGGGCTGGTGGGTTACCCCTCGGAGACGGTATGGGGACTGGGGGTGCTGCCGCCGTTCGCGGAGGTGCTGGTAAGGCGCAAGGGCCGCGAAGCTGGGAAGCCGCTGCAAGTGTCTTGCGCGAACCGGAGCAGTGCACTGTCGTTCTGTCAGGCCAGCCCCGCGCTGCTGGCGCTGCTGGATTTGCTGCCGGGGCCGCTGACCATCGTGACGCCGGCCCGCGAGGGGTGCCCGCCGGAGGTGGCGCCGGAAGGCCTGGTGGGCGTACGTGTGCCCGATCATGCGCTGGCACAGGCCCTGCTCCACGAGACCGGGCCGCTGCTAACCAGCAGTTTGAACCGCGCGGGCGAGTCGGCGGCCAGCACGTTCGCGCAGGCGCAGGCTTACGGGCTGGCGGACGTGCTGGTGGGGTCGGCACAGGACGAGGCCGGGGGGCTGGCCAGTACAGTGGTGCAGTTGCCGTCCGGCGCAGGTGAGGCTGCGCAAATTCTGCGCGTGGGGGCATTTCCGGTCTCGCGGTTGCGGGCGGTGCTGGAGGCGTGCGGCGTGAGGTTGACCACGTGACGCCGGGAGAGCGCCCGGCCGGCACACACGAGTTGATAGGGGCCACGCTGCTGGCGGCGGGGCGGCCGGTGCGTCTCGGTGAACTGGCGGGCCTGCTGGGGCTGGGGGAGGACGCCACCTTGCGGGCGGTGCAGGCGTTCGGCACGCACCTGGCGGGCGCGGGGCTGGGCTTCACGCTGGAGGCAGTGGCAGGCGGCTACCGTCTGGTGGTGCCGCCGGAGATCGCGCCGCACCTGGCCCCGGTGCTGGCTCCGCCGCCGCTGCCACCGCTGAGTCAGGCAGCGCTGGAGGTGCTGGCGATCATTGCTTACCGGCAGCCGGTCACGCGAGCAGAGATAGAGGCGATGCGCGGCGCGAGTGCCAGCACGGTGCTGACCCTGCAGGAGCGTGAGCTGGTCAAGGTGGTGGGCCGCAGCGACGCGCTGGGCCACCCGCTGCTGTATGGCACGACCGAGAAATTCCTGCTGGAGTTCGGCTTAAAGACGCTCGCGGACTTGCCACCCCTTCAGAACGAGGATTTCTCGCATCTGCTGCGAAGCTGAGTGAGAGAAAGGAATCGGCACGCAGCAGGAAGAGTCGGCTTTTTGTGAGATTTTATACAAAATATTCGATTGGTGCGAGAACCGTGTCACATGATGACGCGCACACTGGCGAGACAGTATGCCGCACACCACCAGCCTTGAACACTTCGATTTCCTGCAGCTTCTGCGCATGCTGGCCGATAACCGCAAAACCGGCCTGCTGACGATCTACCGTCCCCAGGGAGACTTCGAGGCGTGGCTGGAACAGGGCCTGGTACGTCATCTTCAGCTGGGCCGTCTGCAGGGGGTGCTGGCGCTGGCGGCCCTGCTGAACGACCCCCAGGGCCGTTTTCATTTTGACGAGGGGCGCACCCATCCCAGCCCGGCGCTGAAGCAGACGGTGGACAGCCTGGCGCTGGAGGCCATGGCCAGCCTGCCCGAGCAGGACATGCCTTTTGCCGGGCCGGCCCGCATGACCGACGCCGAGCGGCTGGACGCCATGGACTGGACGGATGAGGAACGCCACGTCCTGCGGCAGATCGAGCAGCAGGTGCCGGTCAGTGACCTGTGGAGTCAGCCGCTGGCGCGGGGCCTGATTTCGCGGCTCCTGCGGCTGGGCCTGCTCAAGGAAAGGCGCTCGCGCGTGGCCCGCCTGGTGGTGGCGGTCACGCATGAGGTGCGCGGCGTGGCCCTGATTGACGACCTGATCTTCCGGCGCTGGAAAGAAGACCTGGTGCGTCACCCGCAGGTGCTGGCGCTGCGCGACGAGGCGGGCCACATCTACCAGTTTCCACTGCGCAGCGGGCCGAACCTGGGCACCCAGCTGGTGCTGCCGCCGGACCTGATCATGCAGACCCGCCTGCGGGCCGGCGACAGCGTGCTGGTCAAACCCGTCTGATCCTGTATCGCACCCTCCCGCGTGAAGGCGGGAACAGCACCCACATCCACTCCGCGCTGCCCAGTACCGTCTTTTCTTTCAGGTAGCTTTGAACAGGATTTATCCCCATTTTCTTTTCAAAGCCCCAGGAGAAGCACCCGTCCACTTTCAGTCGATGATGGAAACGAGGTTTCCGCTGGCGGCGCTCATAGCTTCTATTTTTGCCTCTGACGCCAGAGTTCTGGGATACCCAATTTGAGCATTCCCTTCGCAACTGAATCCTCGGCCGGGTTCGCGTCTGCCGGTACACTGGAGCGGTATGTCCGCCTCTTTGTCCAGACCCGCTTCTGCTGCTTCCACCGTCCGTGCCGTGCTCGCGCGTGACGTCACCACGGCTCAACTCGTCCATGAAGCCCTGGAGCGGGCCAGCGCCAGTGACCTGAACGCCCTGGTCAGCCTGAATGACCACGCCCTGGATCAGGCCGCCAACGTGCAAAAACGGGTGGAGGCGGGTGAGCCGCTGCCGCTGGCCGGGGTACCACTGGTCATCAAGGACAACATCAACCTGGCGGGCACGCGCACCACCTGCGGGAGTCGCATTCTGGAGAATTACGTCAGCCCATACACCGCCACGGCAGCGCAGAAACTGCTGGACGCCGGAGCAGTGGTGATCGGCAAGGCCAACATGGACGAGTTCGCCATGGGGTCGAGCACCGAGAGCAGCGCATTTGGCCCGACTCTGAACCCCTGGGACCGGGCGCGGGTGCCGGGCGGCAGCAGTGGCGGCAGCGCGGTGGCGGTGGCGGCCAACATCACCAGCGTGGCGCTGGGCAGCGACACGGGCGGCAGCGTGCGCCAGCCGGCGGCCCTGACGGGCGTGTACGGCCTGAAGCCCACCTATGGCCGCGTGAGCCGCTACGGGTTAGTGGCCTACGCCAGCAGCCTGGATCAGATCGGGCCGTTTGCCCGCACGGCCGAAGACCTGGCTCTGCTGATGAACGTCATGGCCGGGCATGACCCGCTGGACGCCACCAGCTTGTCGGCCCCGCCGCAGTTCCGGGCGGGCACACCGGAAGATCTGCGGGGGTTGCGGGTAGGTGTCATCCGCGAGAGTCTGGCAGGCAACACCCCTGGCGTCGAGCAGGCCTTGCAGGGCACCATAACGGCCCTGAAAGACGCCGGGGCGACGGTGGGCGAGGTCAGCATCCCTGAACTGAAGTACGCCATTGCCGCTTACTACCTGATCGCCATGCCGGAAGCCAGCAGCAACCTGGCGCGGTATGACGGCATGGTGTACGGGCAGCGCGTGGCCGGCAGCGACCTGCTGGAAAGCATGACCCTGACGCGCGAGCAGGGCTTCGGGCGCGAGGTGCAGCGCCGCATCATGATCGGCACCTACGCTCTTTCGAGCGGCTACTACGACGCCTATTACAGCAAGGCCATGAAAGTGCGCCGCCTGATCGCCGACGAGTTCGGCGCGGCTTTCGGCCAGTACGACGTGCTGCTTACCCCTACCAGTCCCTTCCCGGCTTTCCGGCGTGGAGAGAAGACCAGCGACCCGCTCGCCATGTACGCCGCCGACGTGGACACCGTGGCCATCAACCTGGCCGGGCTGCCGGCCCTGAGCGTCCCGGCTGGTTTTGAAACGGTGGACGGCGTGCGCCTGCCGGTGGGCGTGCAGTTCATCGCCCCGGCCCTGCAAGACGAGCGTCTGGTGGCACTGGCTGGCTGTCTGGAAGGCGTGGGGGCCGTCAAGATGGACGTGGCGCCGGGTTGCTGAGTCACTGTGTTACTGAGTCGCCCGGTTACTGAGGCACCGGATTACTGAGACTCTCCGCCGACAAAGGGCCTGAACCACACCGCGCCCAGTTTCCCGGCAGCAGCGACCTCGTCGGCGTCCCTGGGGCGGCGCAGGGCCAGCAGGGCGACCGCGCGGGCTGGACTGCGCTCCGGGCTGCGTGAATAGGCTTTCTGCGCCGTTTGCCGGGCTTTCGCCAGGCCGCCGCTGCGGGCCTGGGCGTGGGCCAGCACGGCGAGCAGGTAAGCGTCTGCCGGCTCGCCAATGATCTCTGCGACTTTCAGTCCCTCGGCCAGCGTTCGCAGGGCCTGCCTCGGTTCGGGCAGATGCATTTCCCCCAGCAGGGCCGCACTGGCCGTGATGGCTCCGGCATCGCCCACTTGCCGGGCTAGACGGCGGGCGTTCTCAGCCACAGGTTCGGCATCGTTTCGCTGAAGTTGCCAGGCCGCCCGCGCCTCCAGCACCGCCGCGCGGGCTTCCTGGGTTTCCGGCAGCACCGCCAGCGCCTGAAGCGGCTGGCCCAGACGCAGGTAAGCCGCCGCCTGCACCAGGGGGTCTGCACTCCAGCGGGCTGCCACATCCGGGTAACCCAGGGCCAGGGCCTGTGCCGCCTGGGCCAGCCTTTCCTCGGCGTTCAGGGCAGCAAAGAAGAGGTCTGCCACCCCTCGGAGAAGTGAAGTTTCAAGAGTCAGCCGGTCATCCTGCACAGCGGCAGCATACCGGGCGAGGTCAATGCGGCGTTATTGCATTGCTCAGCGTTATTCAGGGTCAGGCGCTCAGCGCGAAGTCCAGGCCCAGGAAGCGCCACAGGGCGCGCCGGGGCACCCGCAGGCCGCTGGGGTGCTCCACGGCCGGGAGGCGGCCATCCCTGATCCAGCGGCGCACTGTTCTTTCGTGGGTGCTGGTGAAGGTCGCCACTTCGCTGACCTTGAGCAGAACGGGCATGCTGCGGAACTGATCGTTTAACGTCACGTCTGACCTCCAAAAAGCGCATGGGGCCGCCACAAGGCAGCCCCACACAGGTTTTCAGGATTGGCGTTTGTTGCACGTGAGCCCGGTGCAGCGCCCCCCGGTGGGGGCGTCAGAACAAGGTGGCGGGTCACACGTTTCAACTTGCCGGCACTTTACCATAGCCCTTTTCAGGAGAACGTCAGGTTTTTTTTAATCCTGGCCCGAGAGCAGACAGGCCGCCCGGCGGCCCTTCAGGAATGCTTTACATTCGCTCGTAATGAGTGTTTTTGCGCAACTGTCCGGGACGTTCGTGAATGTGGTGGCTGTGCTGATCGGGACGGTTCTGGGCCTCACCGTGGGCGGGCGCCTGCCGCAGAAAACGCAGCGCACCCTGCTGCAGTCCCTCAGCCTGGTCACGCTGTTTATTGCGCTGGATATGGCCGCCAGCCTGGGCAAGGTGCAGGGCGGCAATATTCCCGGCGTGTTGCTGGCCCTGCTGAGCCTGGCCTTCGGCGTGATCCTGGGCGAGGCGCTGGGCATAGAGGAGGCTCTGGAACGTCTGGGCGAGACCCTGCGCCGGCGCTTCAAGGGCGGGGGTCGGTTCACGGAGGGGTTCGTGGCGGCCAGCCTGCTGTTCTGCGTCGGGCCCATGACCGTGATCGGCGGGCTTCAGAACGGCCTGACCGGCGATTCCAGCACCTACGTCCTGAAAAGCACGCTGGACGGCATCGCGGCCCTGGCCCTGGCCGGCGCTTACGGCATCGGTGTGGGATTCAGCACGCTCTCGGTGCTGCTCATTCAGGGCGGGATCAGCCTGCTGGCCGGCACGTTTGCCGCCGGGCTGCTCGGCGGGGCCGACCCCAGCATCCTCAAGACCAATCCCTACGTCCTGCTGATTACCGGCGTGGGCGGCCTGATGATCGCCGGGATCAGCTGGAACCTGATGCTGGGCGGCCTGAACTTCGAGGATCGGCGCGTGCGCGTCGGCAGCATGATGCCAGCCCTGCTCCTCGCCCCGCTGCTGTTGTGGGGAGCGGACAAGCTCTGAGGCAGTGATGCACAGGAGTTTTTACGCTTTTCAGCCATTGTGAAACAGGGCAACTTTGCCCTGATTTCTCTCCGGCCCATAAAGGCCGGCTCATCCGGCGTGCATTTGCCGGCCTTTTCCTTCAGGTGACCTTGATTTAAGCGTGCAGCACACTTCTTTTCAGTCGTCGGTCAGATTCGGCGTTTAAGGGTGGCGCCATGAACAAACTCCTGAGCCTGACCGCCCTGCTGACCCTGACCGGCGCCGCCCTGGCCAGCCCCGCCAAGATCACGGCCCAGAGCATCATCGTGAACCCCGTGGAAACCAAGCTGAACGTGGACGTGTGGGTGAACAAGGATGCCAGCGGCAAACAGAACCCCGTTTACGCCAAAGGCGAGAACGTGAGCGTCGGCATAAAGACCAATCAGGACGCCTACGTCTACCTGTTTAACGTGAACGCCAACGGCGAGATCGATCTGTTTTTCCCGAACAACTATGAGGAAAGCAACTTCGTGAAGGCGGGCGTGACGCGCGTATTTCCCGGTGACGGGCAGAAGTACACCTTCACGGTGGGCGGCCCGAACGGTCAGGACAAAGTTCTGGCGCTGGCCAGCACCAAGCAGCTCACGCTGGACGACATCGCCACCTTTGCCGGGCAGCAGGGCTTCGCGCAGGTGAAGGTCAAGGGTCAGGAGAATCTCGCCAAAGCCCTGAGCATCATCGTGAATCCGCTGCCTGCCGACGGCTGGGTTACGGACGTGGCCCAGTTCCGCGTGGGCCGTGCCCAGGGCGGCGCCACTGGAACTGTGACCAACACGCCCAACACTCCTGCCCCCACGCAACCTGCACCGACCCAGCCCGCGCCGAACACTGCCATTCAACCCGGCCAGAAGCAGGACGGCAGCCTCGATCAGGCCATGGCCGACGCCTATGCCCGCCTGAAGGGTGGCGAGTCGCTGGGGAACGCCACCACGTACGCTGTTCCCTGGGCCGACGGCTGGTGGCAGAAGTTTAACGGCGTGGCCGCCTACGGTGACGGTGTACTGCTGCACGCCAACGGCAGCAGCCGCAGCTATGCGGTGCACGGTGCCATCCTGAAACGCTACCTGGCCCTGGCGAACGCCGAGAGCAACGGGACGCGCCCCCCGGCCCGCCTGGGCTGGGCGGCCGGCGACGAGAAGATCATTCCCGGCAACAGCTTCGGCACCAACGGCCTGTACGGCTTCTTCCAGAGCGGCGCCCTGTACAGCACTGAGAAGTACGGCACTTTCTGGCTTCAGGGCGCGGTTCTCAAGACCTACCAGGGCCTGGGCGGATCGGGCAGCTTCCTCGGCTTCCCCACCCGCGACCAGTACCAGCTCAGCGGCGCCTGGGCTGCCGACTTCGAGGGCGGCACCATCCGCACCGTCAACGGCGCAACCAAGGTCTACCGCAAGTAAGCATCAGCAGCGACACACCCGCCCGCCAGCGTTTTCAGCAGAAGAACGCCACCCCGGTGCTACTCAGGGTGGCGTTTTTTTGCTGCCTTTCAAGGGGAAGTGCCTGCCTTAGGCCAGTTGGCCGATTTCCCGGGCACGCCACGACCGTAAATACTCTGGTATCCCTCAGAACATTTACGACCAGCCGGCATTCTTCGAGGAGTACAGCCGAATGCGCCGGAGTGTGCAGGGGCTCAGTGGGGCGCCCGAGTGGCTGGCCATGCGGGCCCTGCTGCCTGACCTCACAGGTCTGCGCGTACTTGATCTAGGGCGCGGGTTCGGTTGGTTCTGCCGGTGGTCGCGTGAGCAGGGCGCGCGGGCGGTTACGGGCATCGATATTTCCGTGAACATGCTGGAGCGCGCACGAACCAGCACGAGTGACGCGGGAATTACTTACCTGCAGGCGGATCTGGAGGATCTACATCTTCCCTTGGAGTCATTTGAAGTGGTTTAGAAGTGGTTTACAGTTCGCTGGCCCTGCACTATGTGGCCGCGCTGACCGGGTTGCTCCGGCAGGTTCACGCGGCCCTGAGCCCCGGTGGGTGGTTCCTGTTCTCGGTTGAACACCCAATATTTACGGCGGCAAGACACACGGACTGATTGCCGGACAGGCAGGGTGGAGTGACCTGGCCCGTGGACAGTTACCGGTGGGAAGGGCCTCGCACCCGATCAGGGCTCTCGCAGGACGTGGTCAAGCAACACCGCACCATCGGCCCCTACCTGAACAGTCTGATTCGGACGGGGTTCGTTTTACAGCACGTGGAAGAGTGGGGGCCAACCGACCAGCAGGTGCTGGAGCGCCCAGAACTGGCAGTAGAACGCGAACGCCCTGTGTTCCTGCTGGTCGCGGCGCAGAAAAGCACCTGAACTCCCGGCGTGAGTTGCTGCACCGTCTTCGGTCGGCGGTTGAAGCCCCTGGCTTTCTTCATGCTGCGTGGCTGGGAGGTGCGGATGCAAACGCGCTGGCCGACGAATTCTCGGATATTGACCTGTGGCTGGATGTCAAACACCGAAGCGAAGGTACGGAAGTGCTGTTCACGGCGGCTAACCCCTCCCTGCTGCCGCCGGATGTGATGGCGAGGTTTCAGGAACTCCATTCTCTCGTCGGCCCGGATGACCTGAGAAATGCTGTTCAGCAAGCACACCACTGGATGGTGGAACTGGAAAAAGAGATCAGGGGCGAACCCTGACCTCTCCTGTTCTTGCCAGTGCGACTATTTTCCTTACACCTCTGCTTACAGGGGGCTGAAGAGGAAGCGGTCGTACTGGCCGCCGCGCAGGACACTGTCGGTCTGCTCACCGTAGAAGGTCTGGCCGGTGATTTCTTCCAGGGCACCCTGCACCGCGCCGAGCGTGAAGGTGCATTTGCGGTCGCTGCCCTGGGGTTCGCCGGCACTGCACACGGTATCGAAACACTCCACGATGTAGTTGTCGCCGTCTTTGGCAACGCTTTTGACGCCGGTCAGGCAGGTGCCGCGCTTCCCGATGGCACCGTCGAGCAGTTCAGCGATTTCTTCGGGGCTGACACTGCTGTTGCTGACGCCCAGTTCACGGGCCAGTTCGTGGCCGCGCACGCGGCCAGCACGGGTAAAGACCACGGCCGCGCCGTCGGGGCCGAGGGTGTCTTCGACCCCGGTGATGACCGCTTTGAAGCAGACGACCGAGTTGAAATCGCCGAGGGTGGGACGCAGGTTGGTCATGAAAAGTTCCTTTGGAATGAGTTCGAGGAGGTTTACAGCACGCTGGCGACGGCCTGGGCAGCGTCGCGGGCTTCCATGTGCAGCAGGCCCAGGTTTACCCCGGCCGGGGTCACCACCGCCAGGGCGCCTTTGGCGCCCACGCTGTAGATGAACACCTGACCGTTGAGGCCCGAGACGCTCATCTCACTCAGGCTGCCGGCCCCCAGCGTGTCGTTGATGCGTTTGCCCAGCCCCAGGGCGGTGGCGGCCATGGCCGCCACCCGGTTGGCGTCGGTGCTGTCCGAGAAGCTCTGGGCGATGGGCAGGCCGTCGGAGGTGGCGATCAGCGCGCCCCGCAGTTCGGGCATGCTGCTGCGCAGGGTGGTGAGAATGTTGCCGAGGCGTTCAGTTTTGCTCTGGATTCCGGTCATGGTTCGTCCTTTCCAGCGGGGGCTGGAGTTCTTCCTGGTGAAGATGGTGGAGATGATCGACGCCAGCCGGCCCGGCCGTGCGCTTTCTGGACTCAGTAAAAGGGGAAATGCATCACAAAAGTGTTACAACGTCGTAGCTTTTTCTACGTTCAAGCTTTCGTGAGTCCGAAAGAAACCAGATCCCGAACGTCCGCTTTCCCATCTCCCAAACAAAATGCTGCTCAGCACACTTAAAATCTGTTCATTAAAAAAGGGTTATTGAATGGTTTAACGGAGTTTAAAGAAAGCAGATGACCCTTCTCGGCCAGTCGTTCTTCACAAGATTGTGGCGGTTTCCTGTCCGGCGATCACGTCCTGCGCCACCCCCAGCCAGGCCTTCACGATGGGGTGGCCTGCACCCTGCTTGCGTGTCCACACCGCCACGATGTCGATCACGGGCGCGTCCTCGATGGGGCGATACACCACGCCAGGCAGGGACAGGCGGCTGAAAAACTGAATGGGCAGGAACACCCCCACCCCCGCCGCCACCAGGCTCAGCAGGGTGGGCACCTCGATGGCCTCCTGCACGACATGCGGCGTAAACCCGGCCTCGTCGCACCAGCGCATCACCTGATCGAAGTAGGTGGCCCTCAGGTGACGCGGGAAAAACACGAAGTCCTCGGCGGCCAGGTCACTGATCTTCAGCTTGCGTTTGCGCGAAAGCGGATGCTGGGCCGGCAGCGCAGCCACCAGCGGTTGCCGCCACAGGGCGCGGGCCGCCAGGCCGGGATCGCGCACCGGCAAAAGCATCAGGCCCACGTCGATCTGCTCGCTCCGCAGGGCCGTTTCCTGCTCCTGCGCGGTCAGTTCGCGCAGATCCACACTGACGTTCGGGTACAGTGCGCGAAATGTGCGCACGATCTCCGGCAGGCCACCAAAAGCCAGGCCGCTCACGAAGCCCACCCGCAAGCGCCCCACCTCGCCTCTGGCGGCCTGGCGCGCCCGTTCCACCGTCTGCCCGGCCAGCGCCAGCGTTTCGCGCGCCCCGATCAGGAATTCCTGCCCCGAGGGCGTCAGTTGCACGCGGCGGGTGGTTCGCAGCACCAGTGGCACCCCCACCTCCTCTTCCAGGTTGCGGATGCTGTTGCTCAGCGCCTGCTGTACCACGAACACGCGCTCGGCGGCCCGCCCGAAGTGCTCCTCCTCGGCCAGCGCCACGAAATGCCGCAGGTGCCGCAGCTCGATCATGCCCGTTCCCTCACTCCCGAACTATAAGCCGCGCATGACCCGGCCTTGACGAATTCACCAGCTGGATTGGTGAATCCTTTGACAATGCCCTGTTGGAAGCGTTGATGGGCAAACGCCTACACTGTATGGGTATGACTAACGCGCCTTTGAAAACCCCGCCGCGTGCGGGATTACCCGCCACCGAGCGGGAGAAACTGAACCAGTTGGAGACGCAGGAGTGGCTGGACTCGCTGGCTTACGTCATGACTGACGGCGGGGTGAAACGCGCCGCCGAACTGCTGCTGGATCTGGAGCATTACGCCTACTTTTACGGCACGCCCATCGAGTTCAAGCAGACCACGCCGTACATCAACACCATTCCCCCCGAGGATCAGCCGGAGTACCCCGGCGACCTGGACATGGAACTCAGGATTCGCAACATCATGCGCTGGAACTCGGCGGTCATGGTGATCAAGGCCAACAAGAAAAGTGACGGCATCGGCGGGCACCTGGCGACCTACGCCTCGGCGGCGGAGCTGCTGGAGGTGGGCTTCAACCACTTTTTCCGGGGCTACGACTCGCCGGACCGCGACCTGATCTTTTTCCAGGGGCACGCCAGCCCCGGCGTGTACGCGCGCAGTTTCCTGGAAGGGCGCTTCAGCGAGGAGCGCATGAACAACTACCGCCGCGAGCTGCAGAGCACGCCGGGCCTGAGCAGCTACCCGCACGCGTACCTGATGCCGGACTACTGGGAGTTCAGCACGGTCAGCATGGGCCTGGGGCCGATTCAGGCCATCTACCAGGCGCGTTTTCTGAAGTACCTGGAGAACCGCGGCCTGAAAAAACCCAGTGACGCGAAGGTGTGGGCCTTCCTGGGCGACGGCGAGATGGATGAGCCGGAAAGCATCGGCGCGATTCGTGTGGCGGCCTACGAGAACCTGGACAACCTGATCTTCGTGCTGAACGCCAACCTTCAGCGGCTGGACGGCCCGGTGCGCGCCAACAGCAAGGTCATTCAGGAGTTCGAGGCGCTGTTCCGCGGCGTGGGCTGGAACGTCATCAAGGTAATCTGGGACAGCAAGTGGGACGAACTGCTGCAAAAGGACTACAACGGCCACATCGTCAAGCGTTTCGAGCTGATGGTGGACGGCGAGTCGCAGCGCTACGCGGCCTTCGGGGGCAAGGAACTGCGCGAGAACTTCTTCAACACGCCCGAGCTGAAGGAACTGATCGCCGACTGGTCGGACGCCGACCTGGAACTGCTGAACCGGGGCGGGCACGACGTGCGCAAGGTGTACGCCGCCTACAAGGCCGCCAGCGAACACAAGGGCAGCCCCACCGTGATCATTGCCCGCACCGTCAAGGGCTTCGGCCTGGGCGAGACGGCGCAGGCGCGTAACGTGGCGCACCAGGTCAAGAAACTGGACTACAAGGCCCTGATGCAGCTGCGCGACATCCTGAAGCTGCCCCTCACCGACGAGCAGGTCGAGCACATGGAGTTCTACCACCCCGGCGCAGACAGCCCGGAAGCGAAGTACGTTCTGGAGCACCGCCAGAAGTTAGGCGGCCCCGTGCCGGCCCGCCAGGTCGAGTATCCGCACCTGCCGCTGCCGGACGGCGCGTTCTACGACGAGTTCGCGGGGGGCAGTGGCGAGCGCGCCGTGAGCACCACCATGGCCACCGTGAGCATGCTGTCGAAACTGCTGCGCGACAAGGACATCGGCAAATACATCGTGCCCATCGTGCCCGACGAGGCCCGCACCTTCGGCATGGACGCGCTGGTGCCCCGCATCGGGATCTACAGCCCACGCGGCCAGAACTACAAGCCGGTGGACAGCGGCACCCTGATGTACTACAAGGAAGCCAAGGACGGCCAGATGCTTGAAGAGGGCATCACCGAGGCGGGGGCCATGGCCTCCTGGATTGCCGCCGCCACCAGTTACGCCGTGCACGGCATCCCGATGATTCCGTTCTACGTGTACTACTCGATGTTCGGCATGCAGCGCGTCGGTGACCTGGTTTGGGCCGCCGGTGACGAACTGGCGCGCGGGTTCCTGCTGGGCGCCACCGCCGGGCGCACCACGCTGGCCGGCGAGGGCCTGCAGCACCAGGACGGCAACAGCCAGTTGCAAGCCTACGTGGTGCCGAACATGAAAACCTACGACCCGGCCTTCGCCTTCGAGATCGCCGCGATTTTCGAGATGGGCATCAAGCGCATGTACGTGGACGACATCGCCGAGTTCTACTACGTCACCATCGACAACGAGAACGAGATTCAGCCCCCCATGCCCACCGACCGGCCCAAAGAGGAAGTCATCGACGGCATCATGAAGGGGCTGTACCGCTTCCAGAAGAGCAGCAACACCAAGGCCAAACTCAGAGCGCAGCTGCTGGCCAGCGGCCCGGCCATGGGTGCGGCGCAGGAAGCCGTGAAGATGCTCGAGGAGTACGGCGTGGCCGCCGACCTGTGGAGCGTGACCAGCTACAAGGAGCTGCACCAGGACGCCCTCAGCGCCCAGCGCTGGAACATGCTGCACCCCACCGAAGCGCCCCGCGTGCCTTACGTCGCGCAGCAGCTCAGCAAGGAAAACGCCCCCGGCGTCCTCATTTCCGTGAGCGACTACGTGAAACTGGGCGCGGACGGCCTGAACGGCCACCTTGACCGCAAACTCTGGACGCTCGGCACCGACGGCTTCGGGCGCAGCGAGGCCCGCGAGGAACTGCGCGACTTCTTCGAGGTGGATGCCAAGCACGTCGTGGTCGCCACCCTGTACGCCCTGCAACGCGACGGCAAGATCAAGGGTGACATCGTGGCCAAAGCCATTGCCGACCTGGGCATCGACCCCGAACGCGAAGCCCCCGTGTTGCGCTGAGGCACGGTCACAGGGTCTAAAAGGATTTAAGCGTCAAGAAAACCCCCTTAGCCCTGTGGCCCTCAGCCTCTTAGACTTCTGTGCGAAGCAGCTTGACGAGTCCGAAGGAGATTTATGGCGACTGAACTGAAACTGCCCGACGTGGGCGACAATATTGAGAAGGGGACGGTGGTGGCCGTGCTGATCGACGTGGGCGACACCGTTTCGGAGGGCCAGCCCATCATCGAGCTGGAAACGGACAAGGCCGTGGTGGAGGTGCCGGCGACGGCCAGCGGCACCGTGCAGAGCGTGAACGTGCAGGTGGGCGACAGCCTGCCCATCGGAGGCGTGATCGCCACGCTGGGCGGCGAGGGTGCGGCTCCGGCCAATGCTGCGGCGCAGGCCGCTTCCCCATCTAGTGACAGCCCTTCCGGTGGCGGTGGCGATCAGGCAGCCAACGTGGAAAATACCCCGCAGTCCACCAACGCCGCGCAGGCGAATCAGGTGGCGGCGTCCCAGGTGGCCAGCCAGGCCCAGCAGGCGGGGCAGACCGAACAGGCCCAGGCTACCCCGGCCGCCCCCGCTGCGGCCTCCAGCGGCTCTCAGACCGTGAACCTGCCCGATGTGGGCGACAACATCGAGAAAGGCACTGTGGTCGCCATTCTGGTAGACCGGGGCGACACCGTTTCGGAGGGCCAGCCCATCATCGAGCTGGAAACGGACAAGGCCGTGGTGGAAGTGCCGTCCAGCGCCAGCGGCACGGTGGACAGCGTGAACGTGCAGGTGGGTGACAGCGTGAAGATCGGCGCCCCCCTGCTGACCCTGACAGGCAGCGCGGGCGGCGTTGCCCCCGGCGCCGAAGCGGCCGCACCGGCCCAGGGTGGCGGGAACCAGGCAGCGAATGTGGAGAGCACGCCCGTCTCCCCTGCCCCAGAGAAGGCCAACTCAGGCACCGCCAACCGCGTGGCCCAGGTCCAGCAGGCCGCGCAGCAGGAGCAGACGAAGGCTGAACAGGCCGCGCCCGCCGGGCAGGCCCCCGGCACGCCGCAGGCACAGGCGGCCGCCCCCAGGCAGGCCGGCACGCAGAACCCGCAGACCTTCGACGGGCGCACCATCGTTCCCGCCGCGCCCAGCGTGCGCCGCCTGGCCCGCGAGATGCAGGTGGACATCCACGCCGTGCACGGCACCGGCATCGCCGGACGTATCAGCGAGGAGGATGTGCGCCGCACCGCCGGCACTCCCAGCGTGGCTCCCGCCGCCCAGGCTGCCGCTCCTCAGGCTGCCCCAGCGGCCGCAGGCGTTCCGCAGGCCGCCAGCCCCGCGCCACAAGCGGCGCCGCTGCCCGACTTCAGCAAGTGGGGCCAGGTGACCCGTGAGGACATGAGCGGCATCCGCAAGGCCACCGTGCGCAGCATGACGCAGGCCTGGACGACCATTCCCATGGTCACGCAGTTCGACAAGGCCGACATCACGGTGATGGAAGAAACCCGCAAGCGCTTCAGCGCGCGCGTGGAGAAGGCCGGCGGCAAGCTGACGATGACGCACATCATCATGAAGGTCATCGCAGGCGCCCTGCACAGGTTCCCCAAGTTTGGTGCCTCGCTGGACGTGGCCGCCGAGCAGATCGTGTTCAAGGACTACGTGAACATCGGCGTGGCCGTCGATACGCCGGTGGGCTTGCTGGTGCCCGTGGTGAAGAACGCCGACAAGAAGACCATCACCGAGCTGGTGCTGGAACTTTCCGAACTGGCCGGACGCGCCCGGGAACGCAAACTGAAGCCCGACGAGATGCAGGGCGCGACCTTCACCATCTCCAACCTGGGCGGCATCGGCGGTCACGCCTTTACGCCCATCGTGAACAGCCCCGAGGTCGCCATCCTGGGCGTCTCGCGCGGCGGCCTGGAACCTGTGTGGAACAAGGAGAAGGGCGAGTTCGAGCCGCGCAACATGCTGCCGCTCTCGCTGACCTACGACCACCGCCTGATCGACGGCGCCGACGCCGCCCGCTTCCTGCGCTCCGTGTGCGAAAGCCTGGAAGATCCGTTTTTGATCTCGCTGTGACCTACTCCCCGGAATGAATTCCGGGGCTTCTCAGTCCACGCATAACTTCTACGTTCTGGACTGATGGCAAGGCCCTTGCCAGAATGTTCAGAGCGGCGTTCCAGTCGGCATTTGCCGTATGACCGCAACCCTGACACACAAACCGCGATTGACTGACCCGATTTTCCCGGCAGGTATGCCCGCATTTGTTGCACGCCTGACTGGTGTATTTCGGGTCTACGCGGATAACTTGCCGTCCAGCACTCACAGCCTTGACAGCAAGGAGAGAAAAGAACTGACCCCACCCGACATCGTGGATTGACCGGGCCAAGTTGCCCCTGCCCATCCCTGACACGTTCAGGTCTTCGTGTGCCACCAAGTCGTTCTCCCGGATGAGCTTGGTGGCGGTCTTGTGATGAAAGTCCAGCCGTTGCCGCGCCACTTTGCGGTGCAACTTGGCGACGGCGGCTTTGGTTTTCTTCCGCCTGTTGGAACCACGTTTCTTGCGGCTCAGTGAACGTTGTTTGACCCGCAGTGCCTTCATGCTGCGCTGGAAGTGGCGCGGGTTCTCGACAAACTCCCCATCGGAGGTAATGCAGAAGTATGCCGTACCCACGTCCACGCCCACCTGACTGCCCGTTTCGGGAAGCGGCTGGGATTCCACTTCGCAAACGTAGGACACGTACCACTCGCCGCAGTCCCGCGTGATGGTTGCCGTTTTCAGCTTGCCCTCTAGCGGGCGGTGCAGCCGGATTCGGATGTTGCCGATTTTGGAGAAGAACGCGGTCTTCTCGGAGACGCTGAACCCAGACTGTGGGTAGCAGATGGAATCGTACCAACCCGCGCCTTTGAAGCGTGGGTAGCCGGGCTTACTGCCTTCCTTGATGCGCCGGAAGAACGCCTTGAATGCCTTGTCCAGCCGCTTGAGAACGTCTTGAAGGACTTGGCTGTATACCCCCTTGTACTCCGGCAAGTCGGCCTTGATTTCCGTCAGGCGCTTCATCTGGTCGTACCCTGTGACCGTCTTCTTAGCCTTGCGGTAGGCGTCCCGACGTTCCTGCAAGGCGGCGTTGTACAACCCTCGGCAGAGCCGGAGTTGTTCGGTCAACGTCGCTTCCTGCGCTTTGGTAGGGCGCAGCCGGTAGCGAAACGTCTTTAAGTGCGTGGTAGTGTGGATTTGCGTCACCTCCCTTTAAGGTGATTGCCACGTCCCCGGCATGTAGGAGTGCGCGGGGGCATTGCTGTTGCAGCATATCACACGGCGGCGCTTTCGCCTCAGACATAAGCATCAGCACCTCGCCCCTTGTGGGGCGGCTGGGTTCTGCATCCCCGGTTTGAAAACCGGGGCATTCCACCCAGACCCTTTTCTGTAAGTCGTCCGCCTGAAACAGAAAAAGCCCCCGTCCGTCGTGGCGGGGGTTTTTACGTATTTGAACGTATCAGGCCCGGAATTGCCGCTGCCGGGCTAGAAATTCCCTGAGTGATATGGGCAACAGGCTCAGGCGGGCGAAGTCTTCCGGCTTGGCCTACAGGAATTCAAGGTGCAGTTTGGCGGAGGCGAGGCACTTCAGGTCGTCCTGCTCTATGACGGCGCGGACGAGGGAGTGAAACTGGCCTGACCGAGTTGGGCTCAGGTTTTCTCTCCCAGCCTTCTTTCCGTGCCGGCCTGGAGCTTCTGGATGTTGCCCCGGTGCTGCCAGATCAGCAGTCCGGCCAGGAAAATGACGGCGCCCATCATCCACAGCGGGGCCTGCACCATGACGATCATCACGATGGCCGCGGCGGCGCCCAGGATGCTGCCGGCGCTGACAAAGCGGGTCATCCACATCATGAAGATGGCGAGAATAAAGGCGCTGATTCCCACCACAGGGTGAATCATACCGACCACACCGAAACTGGTGGCCACACCCTTGCCACCACGAAAACCCAGAAAGGGGCTGAAATTGTGCCCCAGCACGGCGGCCACACCGCACAGGGCCGCCCAGGGCTCGGGCAGCCCCAGGAGGCGGCCCAGCAGCACCGCCAGGGCGCCTTTCAGGATGTCGAACGCGGCCACCACGAAGGCCGGGCCTTTGCCCAGCGACCGCAGCACGTTGGTGGCTCCGCTGTTGCCGCTGCCGACCTGGCGAATGTCCACGCCGCGCGAACGGGCGACCCAGGCGGCGGCAGGAACGGCCCCCAGAACGTAGGAGAGGAGCACGGCAAGAACAGCGGTCACGGACACGAAACGAATTCTAAAGGTTGGAGCGCTCAGTGGCAGGTGGTGACATGAGGCGAGGTCTGCTCAGCGGCTTCAACGCCTGCCCCCACTGCCTTTTCTGGCTCAGGCAGGGACACTGGTGTACTGAACGGGGTACGCTGGGGGCATGAAGCTGGATCATATTGGGATTGCGACGCCTGATCTGGACATGGGCAGTGAGCCCTACCTGGCGCTGGGGTTCACGCCAGAAGGTGAGGATGAAGTGGTGGAGGCGCAGGGCGTGCGCGTGCGCGTGTTCCGGGTGGGGGACGCGGTGGTGGAACTGCTTGCGCCGCTGCGGCCCGAGAGTGCCATTGCCAGGTTCCTGGAGAAGAACCGTCCGGGGCTGCATCACACGGCCTACCGGGTGGAAGACATCCACGCGGAAATGGCGCGGCTGAGGGGTCAGGGGGCCACCTTCCTGTCCGAGCAGCCGGGGCCGGGCCTGCACGGCACCACGGTGGTGTTTCTACATCCAAAATGGGGCGCAGGCACCCTGATCGAGTTGTGCCAGCATCCACAGGAGGCCCAGGTCGCGGGTGGGCACGGACATTGAGTCAGGCCCGCGCTGCTAAACCGGCCTGGTGGCTGCCCACCCTGCTGCTCATGGGCGTGATCTGGCTGCTGAGTTCGGGGGCCAGGACGCCGGGGCCAGCGCTGCCGCACCCGCTGGACTGGGCCGCCCACGGCCTGGGTTACCTGGCGCTGGGCTTCTGCCTGGGCAAAGCCACCGGGCAGCGGCAACTGGCCTGGGTGCTGGCGGCGTGGTTCGGGGCGCTGGACGAGGTGCATCAGGCGTTCGTGCCGCCGCGTGAAGCGGGGGTGGTCGACTGGTTGTTCGATCTGCTGGGGGCCTTTGTCGGTTCGCGGCTGGCGCTGCCTCTTGCCCCGCCGGCGTCGCTGCACATCGAACTGGAATTCGGGGAGTCGGCGAACACCCATGAAAATGGGCAGGCCGAACGCCTGGAATTCCATGAGAACGCCAAGGCTTCCTGATTCTGCCGTCTGGGTGGGCACGAATACGGCCCCTCTTGACGTCCACCCGCTTTCAGGTTCTTAATAGTCAGGACATCTTGGCAGATTTCAGTCAGCTTCACGGGTCATACTCTGGGCCGTGAGTTTTGCCGTTTTTCCCAAGTTATCCCGTGCCTCCCGGGGCCACCGAAGTCCGCCGCGCTGGCAACGCGCTGCGCTGACCACGGTGTCCCTGGTGCTCAGCGCTTTTTCTTGCGCCTCGCTGGGGGGCGTCGCCCACGCCGTGGTGGCCTCGGTCGGCTCGGTGCAGCTGACCCTCTCCAGCGACCAGCAAACGGCTTTTCTGAATGGCCAGAACGTCACCTTGCAGGCCGCGCCGCGCAATATTCAGGGGCGCATCATGGTGCCGCTGCGCGAAGTGGCCGCCCTGATGGGGCAAGCCCTCACCACCGCCGACGGCGTGACCCAGATCGGGCGGCTGAGAATCGACGCCAGTCGCGGCAGCGCCACCCTGAACGGCCAGCCGCAGCCGGACGGCAATGTCGCCACGGTGGCCGGCACGCTGTACGTCAGTGTGCGCCTGCTGGTGGACGCCCTGAACGGCAACCTCAGCACCGACCCGGCGGGCCGCGTCTTGACCATCACCACCCTGCGCAGTGGCGGCAACCCGCTGCTGCCACAGGCGCGCTTTTCCACCGACAAACTGGTGTACGCCCCCGGTGAACGCGTCGTGTACACCGAATACCCCTTCGACCCCGACGGCGCGGACATCACCGCCCGCCGCTGGACGAACCGGCAGGACGTGTTCTTTCAGCCGGGCACGTACACCATCGGCATGCAGGTCACGAACGCCCGCGGAACGAAAAGTCCACCGTTCACGCGCACCATCACGGTGCAGGGCACGCCCATCGACACCCCGCTGACCTACGCCCTGAAGTACAGCGAACCGGGCGACAGTTTCGATGATCCGCAGGTGTTGGGCTACCCCGCCGTGACCGCCCAGACCGTGTACGGCGAGAGTTTCCCGCTGCTGTTCAGCGACAGCCCCGAAGCGCCGGACCGCAGCGGCGTGCTGTACCAGGACACTGTGGTGGGCCGCGCCCGCCTGCTGGCCTATCACCTGAACAACCTGGGCCGCCCCGCGCGCCTGTACGTCATGGCCCGCAACCTGGAGGCCCGCCCGGTGGAGGTGCGCACCGAACGCCTGGGCGAAACCGCGCCTACCCGCATCGAAGGTCAGCTGGGGCAGGTGACGCTGCTGGAGTACTTCGCCAGCAGTGGCAACCAGACCCTGACGCTGGCCCCCGGTCAAAGCGCCGCCGCCTATGCCAGCCCCACCCTGAGCCAGGGCAGCGGCGTGAACGTCCTGCAAGACCTGAGCGCCAGTGGCCGCGTGGAACTGACCTTCATGATGCTGGAAGACAACCTGCCCCCCACCCAGCAGGTCGTGCAGCAACTGCCCTACCTGGCCCCCGACGGACGCCACCAGCGCGGCACATTCCCGAACGCCGTACGTAAACTGCGCGTGAACCTGGCGAGCCTGCCTGCCCGCATCGTCATAGGAGACGGAGCCGTGGATCCGGCCGCTGTAGGCCTCGACCGCCTGACCGGGCAGCCGCAGCGCCTGGCCGGCAATTACGGCGTGCTGTACGACCTGGAAGTGAATGGGGCCCTGAATACCGCCGTGGCCCTGAGTCCCCGGGGCGGCCTGTACCGGGGCGCCATGAACATCGAGGACGGTCCCCTGACCCAGGCCATCAAGCTGCCGCGCACCGGCAACGCCCTGCAACCCAACCAGCCGGTGCTGCTGTGGCGCTCGCTGTCCGACCGCCTGAACATTGATTTTATCCCTGCCAGCGGCAGCAACCTGCCGGTCAGCCTGGTGTTCTACCGCACGCGCCCCAACGCCGGGTACGGCGGACTGTTCAAGACTTACCAGCCGTGAACCACGCGCAGTGGGCGAGAACACTTATGGCCCACAGTTCGCGTCCCCTTACCCCAGAAGTGTGTGCCCGTTTTCTTTCAGCCAGCGGCGCTGCGCGGCGTGACCGGGCATGAGGCGTTTCACGTGCGCCCAGTAACGCGGGGAATGGTTCAGTTCCAGCAGGTGCGCGGCCTCGTGCAGGGCCACATAGTGCAGCACCTCCAGCGGCGCGCGGCTCAGGGCCCAGTGCAGGCGAATGTCCCCGTGCGCGGTGCAACTGCCCCAGCGCGTGCGGGTGTCACTGACGGCCACACGCCCCAGCCGATCCGACGCGCCCAGGCCCGACGCATACTTCTGCACCAGTTCCGTGAAGGGCTGGAGCGCGGCTTTACGTGTCCATTTCTTGAGCTGTAAGGCCGTGTCCGTCACGGGAACAAAAAGTTCATTACCGCGCTGTTCCACCCGCGTGCCGGCAACCAGCCTGAGCGTCAAAGTTTCACCCAGAAAGGGGACGAGGTCGCCATCCTGCCACTCCCGCACGCGGGGCTGCTGGGCCTGCTGTTGCCGCACATGCTTCTCCAGCCAGTCGCGTTTCGACTCCAGAAACCTCACGATCAGTTCCCGCGACATCTGTGGGGGCGCGTGGGCCGACGCCACCCCGCCGCGCACCTGTAACCCCAGCGTGCGCCGCGAAGCACTGCGCTTCAAGGCCACCTCCACGCGCCCGACCGTCAGCACTTCCGGTTCACGAGAAAGGTGGGCAGGCACAAGAAGATGTTAGCGGTCAGCCTTGCGCCGTGGCTGGAAGTGAATTACGTTCAGCCCCCTGCTGGTCGCAAAAGGAAAAAGAGGCCGCCGCAGCGACCTCTCCCTGGGTTTCCGCCCCGCTTACATGTGAATGGCGCGTTTCTCCACGGCCAGCGCGGCTTCCTTCACCGCTTCACTGAGGGTGGGGTGGGCGTGGATGGTGCGGCCCAGGTCTTCGCTGCTGCCGCCGAATTCCATGATGGCGACCACTTCCCCGATGAGTTCGGACACGTTCGGGCCGACCAGGTGAACGCCCAGAATCTTGTCGGTGCCCGCGTCCGCGACAACCTTCACGAAGCCGCGCGGGTCACCGTGCCCCAGGGCGCGGCCGTTCGCGCTGAAGGGGAACTGACCGGTTTTCACGCTCAGGCCTTTTTCCTTGGCCTGCTTCTCGGTCAGGCCCGCCCAGGCGATTTCGGGGCTGGTGTAAATGACCCAGGGAATCACGTCGTAATTCACGTGCCCGGCCTGGCCGGCCAGCATCTCGGCCAGCGCCACGCCTTCTTCCTCGGCCTTGTGGGCCAGCATGGCCCCGCCGATCACGTCACCGATGGCGTACACGTTCGGCAGGTTGGTGCGGTAGTGGCTGTCCACCTTCACGAATCCGCGTTCGTCCAGCGTGAGGCCCACGCCCTCGGCGTTCAGGCCGCCCGTGTTCGGCACGCGGCCAATGGACACGATGAGTTTGTCGAACTGCGCGGTGACTTCCTGCTCCTTCTCGGTGTAGGTCACCGTGACGCCCGCGTCGTTCTGCTCGACTCTGGTGATATTCACGCCGAAGTGGAAATCCAGGCCCTGCTTCTGGAACTGCTTCAGGGCCTCTCTGGCCACGGCGTCGTCGGCGGCCATCAGGAACCCCGGCAGGGCCTCCAGCACCGTGACCTGAGCGCCCAGCCTGCGCCACACGCTCCCCAGCTCCAGGCCGATCACGCCGGCGCCAATCACGCCCAGTTTATCGGGCACCTGACCAAACGCCAGGGCACCGCTGTTCTCCACGATGTGCCCACCGAACGGCGCCAGGGGCAGGGCGCGGGGGTTGCTGCCGGTCGCCACGATCACGTGCTTCGCCTTGACTTCCGTTCCGGCGCAGTCGATGACCCAGCCGTCCGTGTCCTGACGCACGAACTTGCCCAGCCCGAAGAAGGAGGTGACCTTGTTCTTCTTGAACAGGTAGGCGATGCCGCCCGTGAGCTTGTCGACCACGCTGTCCTTGCGGGCCAGCATCCGGGGCACGTCCACGTTCACTTCGCCCACGCTGATGCCGTGCTCCGCGAAGTCGTGCTTGGCCACTTCCACCTTCTCGCTGGTATCCAGCAGCGCCTTGCTGGGAATGCAGCCCACGTTCAGGCAGGTGCCGCCCAGGCTGGCCTTGCCGTTCCGCTCGAAGGCATCCACACAGGCCGTCTTCAGGCCCAGCTGCGCTGCACGAATGGCCGCCACGTACCCGCCCGGGCCGCCCCCAATCACCACGACATCAAATAAGTCCATACCGCAAGAAGCCTACCACCAGCCCGGATGCCGGAAGGTGCCTGCGGCGGGAACAGGAACCTCAAAGAGTCAGCTTAAGCGCTTCCGCAATCAGGTCAGGGTAGAAATCGTCGGCCAGAGCCAGCCCCCGAAGGTCATCCAGCGCAAACCAGCGCAGATCATCGTGCTCGTCGGGGGCCAGGTTGGTGGGTTTTCCTTCCCAACGGTTCACCAGCCAGAAGGTGAGGTGAACCTCGGCCAGAGCCACCTCCCTCACTGGCCTGGCGTGCAAGACACCAATGCCCAGTTCCTCTCTCATTTCACGTTGCAGGGCGGCCAGGGGTGTTTCGCCCATCTCCACATGACCACCAGGAAAATCCCAGACATTCGGATACCACTGTTTCCTGGCGCTACGGTGGCCCAGAAGAACGCGCTGTTCACTCAGGACAATGCCGCACACCACCTGATGAGTTGGGTTCATGCCCTCAGTTTCGCGTACTCCGCTGCGACTCTGGCCGCCACCCTGGCGTTGTTCTTCACCAGGGCGATGTTTGTCTCCAGGCTTTTGCCGCCAGTGATTTCCACGATGCGGCCCAGCAGGTACGGCGTGGTGTCCTTGCCGGTGAGCCCCAGGGCGTCCATGTCTTTCAGGGCCTGCCCGATGTGCGGGTTCATGTCCGCCGCAGGAATTTCGGACTCGGCGGGGATGGGGTTGGCGAGCAGCACGCCGCCGTGCAGGCCCATGACCCATTTGGCATGCAGGACGCGGGCGGCCTCGGCTTCCGTCTGAACCGTCAGGGGGGACTTGAACCCGCTCTGGCGGGAGTAGAACGCAGGAAACTCCTCACTACCCAGGGTGATGGCCGGAACCCCCTGCGTTTCCAGCACTTCCAGCGTCAGGCCGATATCCAGAATGCTTTTCACGCCTGCACTGACCACGCAGACATCGGTGTGCGCGAGCTCCAGCAGATCGGCGCTGATGTCCATACTGCTTTCCGCGCCCCGGTGAACACCGCCCGTGCCGCCCGTGGCGAACACGCGGATGCCCGCCAGGGAAGCGATGCGCATGGTGGAGGCCACCGTGGTCGCCCCGTTTTTCCCCAGGGCCACGGTCACGGGCAGGTCGCGCGTGCTGATTTTCTCCACGGTCTGGTCGGTCGCCAGCAGGTGCAGCTCGTCGGCGCTCAGGCCCACTTTCAGGCGCCCGCCCAGCACCGCGATGGTCGCCGGCACCGCGCCGTTCTCCCTCACGATCGCCTCGACCTCCCGCGCCATCTGCACGTTCTGCGGGAAAGGCATGCCGTGGCTGATGATGGTGCTCTCCAGCGCCACCACGGGCTGCCCGGCGTCCAGCGCGGCGAAAACTTCGGGTTGAATGTCCATCAGGGCAGCGAGATCAGGGGAAATGTTCATGGGAACTCCTTGCAGGGGTTGTGGGAGAAGGTGGAAAGAGTGAAAAAACAGCGGTGAGCTACGGTTTTTCCGGTGAGCAGGACATCTTTCAGCTATTCGCCACCAGCTGTCAGCCTCTCCGAGATGCTTTGCAGGGTGAGGTCTGGCCGGACCGTGTGTTCGCTTTCGATGGTGAGGGCAGCGGCGGCGTGGGCAAGTCGCGCGGCCTGCTCCGGGAGTTGCTCCTCCATCAGGGCGGCGACGAAGGTGGCGAGCATGGCGTCTCCGGCTCCGGTGACGTCGACGACCTGGGCGGGCAGCGCGGGGAACGTGTGGAGGGTGTCGGGGCCAGAGAGGGCGCTGCCTCTGGCGCCGCGCCGCACCCAGACGAGGGGGATGCCTCTGGCGTGCAGGGTAAGGGCGGCGGAGCGGATGCCCTGTTCCGTGTCCGGCACATCTCTTCCCGTCAGGGCAGAGAGTTCGGCGAGGTTGGGGGTGATGACATCAGGCGCGAAGCCTGCGTCCAGGGCAGAGAACAGATGCGCGACTTTGGGAACGCTCACGGGTTCGAACACGGTTTTGACGTTTACCTGGGCCGCGAGCTTCAGGACGTGAGTGAGGGTGGCCGGGGTCAGGTTCCCGTCCGTGATCACCCACTGTGCCCCGCTGAGGGCGGCGCGGCGTTCCTGAAGGGCCGCGGGCGTCAGTTCGTCCATGACCTGCATGGCGGCCACCGCGACCAGCAACTCGCCCGTGGCGTCCAGAATGGCGGTGTAAGTCCCGGTGGGGTGGGTGACACTGCGCAGGACACCGCGTACGTCCACGCCTGTTTTCTCGGTTTCACTCAGGAGGAAGTCGCCCAGGGCGTCACGCCCCACGGCGCTGATGAGGTTCACGGCAACGCCCAGCCGGGCCAGGTTCTCCGTGACGTTGCGGCCCACGCCGCCAACCGCCTGCCGGGTCGTGCCGGGGTTGCTGGTGGCGGGCAGGGCGGGGGCCAGCGTCCGGGACTTGAAATCCACGTTGGCGCCGCCCACCACCGTCACGTGCCGCCGGGACTTCGTGGGCAGCAGGTAACCGCGCCCCAGCAGCGCGCCCTTGCGAATCAGACTGCTCACGTGGACATTCACGGCCGCGCGGCTCGTGCCCAGCCGCCGCGCCAGCTCCTCGGGCGCACTGGCCGGAGCCTCGCGGATCAGGTTCAACAGTTCCAGTTCACGAGGGGTCAATTTCATGACTTAAGTAGGATAAGGGAGTTTAGTTTAATAAAGCAAGGGGGAGGTTGACCTGTCTTGCAGATAGGCGCCGATGGTTGTTCTTGCCTCCGCTTTTTGGCTTAAGGTCACTGCAACGTTTGGCTCACGCATTCCTGACGTGGCCTGCGCATACTTGGAACTGGCCGAGCTGGTCAATCCGCGACAGAAGTCGGGTTGAGGCCGGGAGGGTGGCGTCCACCTCCTACCGCATGCAGTCAAGCAGCAGTGAAAACGGACGTGCGAACGGACTTCAGCAGCCCCACCGGGGCAGGCGATCAGCGGGTGCAAGGCCCATAGTCCGGATAACACAACCATTCAGCACTGACCGGAAGTCCAGCCTCTTCCGGCACTTTTCTTTTGTGGAGACATTCTTTTCGGGAAGTGGTGCCCGAGCAGTTCTCCGAATGACGCGCTCTGCTCGGATAAAATCACTGCGTTCTTTTGCCCAATGCTCTAGCTTACCTTCGTGTTGTTTCTGCTGATGGCTCCTGCGCCTACACCCGTCACGCTGTCCGCGCAGGCGGGTCAGACGGTGACCCTTACCGTGCGCTTGCCCGCACCGGATTCAGGTGTGCTGCTCAACCGGGGAGCGCCCAATTCCCTGATCTTGAAAACGCCGTGGGGACAGTGGAAGAAGTCCCCCAGCGGGCGGCCCTTCGTGAATGGCGGGGCGGAGTTCAGCGGTTACTTTGGGCAGGTGCACCCCGTGATCCTGAGCTTCAAGGTTCCGGCGCGCACCCCGCCCGGCCCCCACAACGCGCAGCTGGCCCTGCAACTGTTCACGTGCAACCGGCAAGAAAAGCTCTGCCAGCAAAAAGACCTGACGTACCCCTTGACCATTCAGGTGGGCGACCGGCAGCAAGGGGGCCGCCTGGACGTGCCCGCGTCGGCTTTGCAGCGGCCGTTCAAACCGGGCGGCTGATCCTGTTTTGCACAGGTGAGCGCACCCCTCTTCCCTTCGCGGCGTCCAGAACAGCCGTTTCTTTCACTCGCCAACGCAACAGAACAACAGCAGAGGCACCACCTGCTATCCCTCCACGCGGCGTACCTCGACCCAGTGCTCGACGGCTTTTTCGGTGTAAAGACCAAGCAAACGGACACGGCGCAGTTCCCCGGGGGTAAACCAGCAGGCGTCCTCAATTTCACCAGCTGGCAGCCGCAGGTCACCAGTCATCCCCTGCGCCTCGTAGATCATGCCGACGCTGTCCCACATGCCCTGATGATCGGTGAAGCGGAACTCCGGGCCAGCCAGCAGTTGCACGCGCTTCAGGTTGGTGACGCTCAGGCCTGTTTCCTCGAACGTCTCGCGGCGGGCGCAGTCTTCCAGCGATTCGCCGGGAACGAGTTTTCCGCCCGGCAGCACCCAGTCGCCGGAGTTGGCGTGCTTCAGCAGAAGCAGTCTCCCCTGTTCGTCAGTCAGCAGGACGCTGGCGCCGGGAAGGAACAGGGGTTGCTGCGGGCCGACCAGCCGGCGGAAATCGGCCCAGAAGGTGCCGCTGCCGCTCAGGTCGAGGGGGGGCACCAGCCCCAGCGGCAACTCCGGCATCCCGGCGCGGCGGCGCAGGATATTCAGGTTGTTGCGGTTGATGTTGCTGCTCAGTTCCGGCAGGTCGTCCAGCGGGAACCACCGCAACTCCAGGGTTTCGCCGCTGTCGTCCGGTTGCGCGTGCTCCAGGGCGGCGGCGGGCAACGTCCCGTGAAACAGGATGTCCACGATGCACATCTCATGGCCGTTCGGGTAACGCAGGAACATGCGCTCACCGCTCTGCACGCCGTCCTCAAGGCCCAGCCAGGTCAGGTTGGGGCAGTCCAGCCCGGTTTCCTCCAGCAGTTCCCGCCGCACCCCGCTCAGAAAATCCTCGCCGGGGTTGACGCCGCCGCCCGGTTCGCCCCACCGGCCGTCATCGCCCCGGCGTTGCAGCAGCACGCGCCCCTGTTCGTCCTGAATGAGGGCACCCGCCGCCACGCCCAGAATGGGACGGTTGCCCCACACCACCCGGAGTTTCATGATGTCCACAGCCGGAAGTGTAGCCGCTGTCGCCCGCACAGATCTACGACACAAAAGAAAAAAGACGCTGCTCTCGCAACGTCTCTTTTACTGGTGGAGCTGAGGGGATTCGAACCCCTGACCTTCTGAATGCCATTCAGACGCGCTCCCAACTGCGCCACAGCCCCGTTTTCGCGGGTGCTTCCCTCGGAAGCTCAGCTAGGTTATCAGCGAGTCCGGGTCTTGTCAACGGGGGCCGGGGGCGCATTCCGGCTGGGCGTGGCTGGGTATGCTGCGGGCCATGACCGCTGGCCGAAATGGGATTGCCTTCACGCTGGACGGCGTGGACGAATTGACGTTCACGCGCATTCTCAATGACCTGATGCACGACCAGGCGTTCAAAAAACCCTTGCAGGTGCAGGCGCGTGAGCCACGGGCCGGGCAGGCGGGGGCCTTGACGCTGGTGTTTCACCCGGAAGCGCGGTCGCAGGCCGTGGCGGCCATGCAGCGCCTGAAGACCATTCTGCTGCGCTACGGCGTGCAGGTGGACAGTGTGGTGGTGCCCGGTGAATAAGCAGGGCGAATAAGAAAAGGGCAGCCACGCTGGACTGCCCCACGACTGATTAAACTTCAGTCCCCGTAGGGTTGCCCGATGGCTTTGGGGGCGGCGCTGCGGCCCGTGAACACCAGGGCCAGGATGGTCACCAGGTACGGCAGGGCGGTCACCAGGCTGGAGGGCAGGATGCCCTGGCCGTCCAGCGTGAGGCTCAGCGCCTGCAAAAAGCCGAACAGCATGGTGGCGCCCAGCACCCCCAGCGGTTTCCACTGCCCGAAGATCAGGGCCGCCAGGGCGATGAAGCCCATCCCGGCGCTCATGTTGCGGGTATAGGCCGTGAGGTTGCCGATGCTCATGAACACCCCGGCAGTACCGGCGAGGAGGCCCGACAGGATCACGGCGCTGTAGCGCATGCGGTACACGTTGACACCCATGCTGGCGGCGGCGCTGGGTTTCTCGCCGGTGGCGCGCAGGCGCAGGCCGTACGGGGTGCGGTACAGGACGTACCAGACGACCGCCACCAGCAGGGCGGCGAAGTACACGGGGGGCGAGAAGCGGAAGTCGCCGATGCCCCACAGCGGCAGCGGGTGCTCGACCTTGGGGCTTTCGGTGCTGGTGTTGAACAGCGCCGACAGGATCACCGAGGGCACGCCAGCGGCCAGCAGGTTGATGGCGGTGCCGCTGATGACCTGATCGGCGCGGTACTTGATGCTCAGGACGGCGTGAATCCAGGCGATCAGGCCGCCTGTAACGGCCCCGGCGAGCCAGCCGATCCAGGGAGCCAGGGCGCCGACGCTGGGTTCAATAAGCAGGGTGGTGACTGCCCCGGCCAGCGCGCCGAAAATAATCAGGCCGTCCAGCGCGATGTTCACCACGCCCGAGCGTTCGCTGAACAGGCCGCCCATGCCGGTCAGCAGCAGGGGCACGAAACTGCGAATGAAGGTGATCAGAAAGGTCAGGCTGAAAATCTGGGTAAGGACGTCCATTTACTGCCCCCCCTCGCGGATGTTCTCTTCACGGGCAATCTCGGCACTGGCGCGGCCCACGTTGGGTTGCCCGCCGGGGGCCGGCGAGGCGAGTTGAGCGGGCGTCCCGGCGGGCGTTTCGGCCGTGCCACGCTGAGCGGGCCCGCTGGCCTGCGCCAGTTGCGGTGGTGGCGGGTTGGTGATGCGTTTGCTGAGGAACCCCCCGGCGGCGATAAACAGCACCACCAGGGCCTTAAGGACGGTCACGATGTCGCGGTTGATGGCGTCGAGTTTCAGGTCGGCGTCCACGCCCCCGGTGTCCAGCGTGCCGAACAGCAGCGCGGAAGCCACCACGCCCACCGGGGTGTTCTGGCCCATCAGGGCCACGGCGATGCCGTCGAAGCCGACGCCCACCGGCATGTTGCCTTTCAGGCGGTAGGAGTCCAGCGCCCCGCCCATCACGTAGTGTGTTCCGGCCAGGCCCGCGAACATCCCGGCGATGGTCATGGCCAGGATGGTGTTCCGGGCGACACTGATCCCACCATACTCGGCGGCTTTGGGCGAGAGGCCCACGGCCCGCAGGGCGTAGCCGGTGGCGGTGCGCCACATCAGCACGCCGAAAATGCCCACGCAGGCCAGCGCGATCAGGAAAGAGGCGTTCAGTTGCGAGCCGTCGAGCTGTACCGGCACGCCGACGCGCCAGGTGAGCGCGCCGACCAGCAGGGCCAGGCCGGCGGCCAGCAGGGTGCGCTGGCGCTGGCTTTTCAGGAAGACGTTCGCCAGCAGGTAGGTCACGAGCGCGAACAACCACCCGAGGCTGAGTTTCATCTGCTCGGGCGTGCCGACGTTCAGCACCTGGATCAGGGTAGGCAGGCGCGCGCCCTGGTGCAGTTCGTAGCTCTGCGCCTCGTCGCCGGGGGCCTTGATGGGCAGGTTCATCTGCCGCCCGAAGAACGGGAAGGTGTTCGACCCGATCAGGAAAATGAAGATGCCGGACGCGATGTAGTTCAGCATGATGGTGTTGATCACTTCACTGGAGCCGAAGCGGGCTTTCAGAAAGCCGGGAATGGCGCCCCACAGGGCGCCGCCCAGGCCCGCCGCGATGACCGCGAGGGGGGCCAGAAACCAGCCCAGGCCCTCGGGGCCGTACACGCCGACCAGCATGGCGGCAATGGCCCCCATGGTGAGCTGACCGGGGCCGCCGATGTTAAAGAGGCCGGTGCGGAACGCGAACGCCACCGAGAGGCCCGTGAAGATCAGCGGTGTGGCCAGTTTCAGGCTGTCCAGGAACGGCTGCAGGCGCGTGATGGGTGCGAACAGCGTGGAGTACACGAAGTAAACCAGGTCCGTGCGCGACAGCCACCCGCCCCACGCCCCCAGCGCCTGTCCGGTGGCGTTGACCGGCGGCTGCACCACCAGTACGATGCCGGCCCCTACCAGCACCGCCAGTGCAATGGCGGCCGCCGGCACCAGCAGGGCGCGCAGGCGGTTTAGCCGCTGCCACCACGCCGGCTGGGCGCTCAGCCCCGCACCGGCCGCCACCAGCCCGGCCAGCATGGGCACGAACAGGCCCAGGTTCATGCCGCCGCCCTCGTAGAAGTTGCGCAGGGCGCGTTTCGCGCCGGGGCGCAGGGTGGAGCTGGCGACCTGGGCGGCTGAGTCAGCCAGCGTCCTGTCGAGCAGCAGCACGGCAGCCAGCGAGGTCACAAAGGCCAGCAGCCCCGTGATCCAGAACCAGCGGGCGCGTTGCCAGGCACCAGCCAGGGTCACGACCAGCAGGGCCAGCGTGGCCCAGGCCAGGGTCAGGGTCAGGCCACTGGCGGGCAGCTTCAGGTTGGGATCTCCAGTGTTCAGCACCTGCCCGGTGACGTGCAAGAGGGCCGCTGAACCGTCAAAAGAGCGTCCCAGCGCGGCCAGGGGCGTCAGCAGCAGGGCGGCCAGGGCCACACCGCAGGCCGTCAGGGCAATCCGTGCCGCTGTCCCGGACGGGCGAGAATCATGAAGTTCAGTCACAGTACGCATTCTAAGCAGAGTGGCGTCATGAAAAGCGGAAACAGCGGGGCGCCGCGCAGGAAAAGCAGCCCCGCTCACTTCATTTTGTAAAGCAGCAGTTATGCTGTAAGGCATGACGCAAACTGCTGAAACCCAGGTGCTCCTTCCCCTGACGACCCCTCAGGAAGTGGACGACTTTCTGAAAGAGTACCCGCTGGCCGCCATTTTCAAGGCCGGCACCTGCCACAAGACCATGCAGGGCTTCGGCGTGGTGGAAACCTTCCTGCAAAAGCACGATCTGCCGGTGGGCTTCATCCGGGTGGTGGACTGGCGCCCCGCCAGCAACCACGTGGCCCAGCTGACCGGCCTGACCCACCACAGCCCGCAGTTCATCCTGTTCAAGGACGGTCAACCGCAGTTCGAGGTGAACAACTGGGATATTACCCCCGAGGCGCTGACCCCGGTGTTTGAGGGGCATGTCCCGGCCCGTACCGGCACTGCCCAACTGAATGCCCAGCTGAACGCTCAGGGGGAGACGTCGGGGGGCCTGGAACCCTACCGCCGCCTGATGCAGGCGTACCTCGACGGGCAACTCAGCGACTGGGCCTTTCAGGATCAGTACGTGACCCTGTTCCGCGACGACGCCAGCCTGCGCTCACAGCGCGAATTCGACCTGCTCTCGCGCCTGTTCGGTGACCCGGACGCCTACCACGGCGGGCTGCACCAGCTCGGCGCACCGCAGGGGCGCGGCGACCTGCAAGCCCGCGTGCAGGAGCTGCTGCAAGAACTGGGCTGAGCCCCGTCTGGGTTGAGCCCCGTCTGGGTTGAGCAGCGCCCTTCACAGGCCTCCCGTCCAAGCGGCACGGGAGGTTTTTCATGTCGGTGGTTCAAGGCCCACCCGAACCCCACCGTTCCGCCGATCTGTTGCCTTCCAAATTTTTACGCTGTGGCCCCACAGGCCAGCGGGGGTGGACGCGCCGCCGATTTTCCCTTGTCTTACCCTTGCCTCCGCCTGGCCCTTTGCGCTTACATGGCGGGTGTAAGCGCTCAGTAAGAGGCAAAAGGGTTTCATGACGTGGAACCCCGTGGCGACTGCTGGCGTGTTCCCCTTCCCCATGCCCTCCCGGTGCCCGCCCAGTCGCTTTTCACCCCTGCAAGAGACCTGACATGACCAACCCCGCCAGTCCGCCGCCCCTCCCCCCCACCCGTCTGCCCGTCCCCCAGGAACGCCTGGTCTACCAGCGCCTCCCCACCGACTTTTACCCCTGGACGGAAGTGCTCAGCGACCTCGAACGCCGCCTCGACCCCACTTTCAGCGCCATTCTGGACGTGCAGGATCAGGGCCGCTGGGCCCGCTTCGTGTGGGTGCGCGGCGCAGCCCGGGGCGGCGTGGGCGCGGGCGGGCGCGACGTGCCGCTGGACGTGACCATGCGTTCCCTGCCGCGGGCGCAGGTGAGCCTGGCCCTGGTCGATCCGCTGGTGGCGGAGATCGTGTGGACGTGCCGGGCCAGCGCCGCCCGGCCAATGCAGACCCCCTGGCCCGCCGCCTACGACCAGCTGGTCAATGAACGCTTTCACGGCGCGCTGATCTCCGGCCCGCACTGCTCCTTCTGGGATTCCGGGCGGGTGGTGACCGGCGCCCTGCCGCAGTCGGGGATGCCCTGCGTGACCGTCTCGAACGGCCCGGCGCAGGGGAATGTCAACCTGGTGCCGTTCTGGCAGAAACTGGTGCTGGTCACGCACCGCGCCAACCCGGCCTTCAGTGAAGCGTGGCGCCAGGTGAGCATGCAGTTGTCTGGCAAACACCCTGTCCTCGACCCGTTCGCCAATGAAGTGCGGGTGCTCAACGGGCAGTTGCAGGTCGATAAGGACGCCAACCCCAAGGAACTGAAACCCGCCCTGCTGGCCGCCTACCTGACCACCCTGCGCCGCCTGGGCCTGCGCCTGAACGACGTGCCGGCGGGCGAGCTGCGGCGCGATGAACACTGGCGGGCCGCCGGCCTGGAGGAACAATGACCGCAGCAACCGTGATCCCGCAGCGCCCCGCCGCCCTGAAAGACGACACGCCCCTGCCCTTCGGCGTCTGGCAGGTGCTGCACCTGGTCGACGGCGTGCGCAGCGTGCAGGGCATCGCTGCCGCGCTGAACATCAGCACTGAGCAAGTCTCGGCCGCGCTGGAGCAGGCGCATACCTGGATTGGCCGCTCGGTGCAGCGTGAGCAGGTCGTGACCGACGGCACCCTGCAAACCGTGTCGCAGTGCCTGGTGAGCGTCATGGGCCCTATGGCCGAACTGATCGTGGACGACGCCCTGTACGAAGTGGGCGAGAAACCCACGCTGGCCCAGGTGCTGTCCAGCATCGCCGCCCAGCTCGACGAGCAGCACCTGCATGCGTTCGTCCGGCAACTGCGCACCAAAGGGCTGGCCTGATGCCTGAGCTGCGCCCAAACCCAAACCCGCACTGCCCGGCTTCCTCCTCCCTTGCTCTGAGGTTCCCCGCATGAAGTACACCGTCGTCATCCGCCAGCCTGTCCCCGACGAAGTTCGCCCCACCCTGGAAAAGGAACTGGTGGAACGCTTCGGCCTGAACGAGCAGCAGGCCGAGCGGCTTGCGGGCCGCCGCGCCGGGCGCCTGCTGAAACCCACCACGCAGGCCCGCGCCGACCTGCTGCTGCGCGTCTACCTTTCGGTGGGCGCGCAGGTGCTGCTGGAGGAAATTCCGGAAGACGGCGACGCGCCCAGCCAGGCCTTCCGCGCTGCGCCCGCCCCGGTGGACGAGGCGGTGCTGGCTCCCCCGCTGCCCAACGACATTTCACTCAGCGAATTCAGCCTGCCGGTGGGCGGCAGCTCGGTGGGCGGCGACGTGTTCAGCCCGGCCGGCGCCGGCTTCACGGCCAGTGACGACCCTTTCGCCGCGACCTTTGCCCCTGTCGGCGGTGCCAGCCCCACCGCCCTGCTTGAAGCGCCGCCGCTCCCGGACTGGGCGACCCACGACCCCAACCTGCTGCCTGGCCACGACCCTGGTGTGAATCTGGTGGGTGGACTGCCCGGCCCCAGCCTGTCCAGTACCGCCACGCCCAGCGAGGCCGCGATTGCCCGTGAATTGCACAGTGCTGTTAATGGCAACAGTGCTGCCATTAGCACTACTGCCGCCGGTGGTGCCAGTACGGCCGATGGTGGCAGCCGTGCCGGCTCACCCAAAGGGCCCCTCACGGACGACTGGGCCGACTTCGCGGGCGGCCTGAACCTCCCCGAGAACAGCGCCCCGGTCACCGCCCCGCGCGCCACGACCGAATTCCTGACCGCCGTGACCGAGGATGCGCCGGCCAAAACCCTGCCGCGCACCAGCCTGGCCCGCCAGATCACGCTGGCGACCCTGCTGCCCGTGGGCCTGTCGAGCCTGCTGAGTCTGAGCCTGCTGGCCCTGAGTCTGCCGGGGCAGCAAAACCGCACCAGCATCAACAGTGCCCAAAACCTGGCCACCGCCATCGGCACCACCCTGAACGACAGTTTCCAGGCCCTGACCGACGAACAACTCGACGCCATCGTCACCAACCCCGAAGTCGGGTTCGTGCGCGTCGAAAGTGCCAACGGCACGTCCTACACCCGCACCAAAGATCCCCTCAAGAACGACGCGGTGAACAAGCAGCTGGCTGCCTGGAGCCAGAGCAACCCCAACGGCCACAAAGTCAACCTCGACAGCGGCACCTACGTCACCAGCCGAGTCACGTTCGTGAACCAGGACGGCCGAATCACCCCGGTTCAGGGCGCCATCCCGGCAAATGCAACCCTGGTCCGGCGGGTCAGCGTGGGGATCATCGATAGCCAGAGCCAGCGCATTCTCTGGAACATCCTGCTGCTTTCCATCCTGGCCACCCTGATTGGCCTGGGCATCGCCAGCCTGCTGGCCCGTCAGGCCGCGCAGCGCATCGTGCAGCCCATCAGCGACCTGGTGAAGGTGGCCGACGCCATCTCGCTGGGTGACCTGACCCGCCCGGTGAAGGCCACCTCGAACGACGAACTGGGCGACCTCTCGCAGGCCCTGGAACGCATGCGCCTGAGCCTGGAAGCCGCCATGGATCGCCTGCGCCGCCGCAAACGCGGATAAGGCACAGCAACAAAAATGAAAATGGGGTGCCCTGTCGCACCCCTTTTTCTATACCGGCCCAGCCCCCGGCAGCCGTGGCTTACAGCAATACAAAGCGCCTGGGGTGCGTGGAAATGGCGGTACTGGCGACCCGGACCGCGTCAGCCAGAGCGTCCGGCAGGGACTTGCCCTGAAGCAGGGCGTGCAGATAAGCGGCATTCCAGGTGTCGCCCGCCCCGACCGTATCGATCAGGGTGACTTGCGGGGCAGGTTGGGTGTAGATCTGGCCCCCACGCTGGGCCGTGACGCCGCGTGCGCCCTGTTTGATCACCACGGTTCCGTCCGGGGGAAGCAAAGGCGCCAAGGATTGGGCCGCCGCTGAACTGTCCGGCCTTTCAGCCAGGTGCTGGGCTTCCAGTTCGTTGATCAGAAGGTGGTGAACGAAGGGCAGCCACCCGCGCACTTCCTCGCGCAGTTCCGGCGTGAACCCCCCATCGGGCCAGCCGAAGTCCACCGCCACTTCCGTGCCCTGCTGCCGGAAGTGCTGGAGCATGGCCGGGTACGCGGCCCGCAGGGTGGGCGTCAGGAACGCCCCGGCGAGCAGCACCAGGCGGGCCGGGGGTAGGTGGGGCCGCGCCTGCGTCCAGTTCAGCGTGCGCAGGTGACCCAGGTGCGTGATGAAGGTGCGTTCCCCGCTGGGGTGGGTGAACGCCGCTGTGGTGGACGTGGGTTCGGGGCTGGAAAGCCAGCGCGTCTGCTCAGGCGGCAACTGCCCGCGCAGCCATTGCCCCGGCAGGTCATCCCCGACGGTGCTGACCGTCAGCGCGTTCGTGCCCAGGCCCGCGCAGGCCAGCGCGGCGTTCCCGGCGTTGCCACCCACGCGCCACATCATGTCCGGCACCAGCGTCTCGGTGCCCTCAGCGGGCCACTGCGCCAGCGGCCCCAGGATCAGGTCGACATTCACGTTCCCCAGGATCAGCAGGTCGACAGGCTTCACGGCTCAGCCTTTCATGCCGGTCAGGACAATGCCGTCGATGATCTGCTTCTGGAAAATGGCGAACACGATCAGCACCGGAATAACCGCGAGGCTGCTGGCCGCCATGATCAGGCCCCAGTTGGTGCCGGCCTCGCCGTTGAACAGCGCAATGCCGACCGGCAGTGTGCGCAGCTCCGGTTTCTGAATGGCGATCAGCGGCCACAGAAAAGCGTTCCAGTTGCCCAGAAAGGTGAAAATCGCCAGGCTCGCCAGCGCCGGTTGAACCAGCGGCAGGGCAATCTTCGTGAAAATGCCGAACTCGCCCATGCCGTCGATGCGGGCGGCTTCCAGCAGGTCGGTGGGCAGCGACTCGAAGAACTGCCGCATCAGGAACACCCCGAACGCGCTGATCAGGCCGGGGAACATGATGGCGAAGTACGCGCCCGGCGTGGTGGCGGTCAGCTTCAGGTCGGTGATGCCCACGAACCACGGGATGATCAGCATCTCGGTAGGAATCATCAGCGTGGACAGGATCAGCAGAAAAATCAGGTTCTTGCCAGGAAAATCGAATTTGGCCAGCGTATACCCCACCAGCGAATCGAAGAACAGCACGCTGACCGTGGTGATCCCCGCCACCAGCAGGCTGTTGCCGAACCACACCAGGAATTTCGTTTTCGTCAGCACTTCCGAGTAATTCCCCAGGGTGGGTTCCTGCGGAATGAAATTGAGCTGGAAGATCTCCTGCACGCCCTTGAGGCTGGTCAGGATCATCCAGGCAAACGGGAACATGGTCACGACCACGCCCAGCGTCAGCACCAGGTACGCCAGCAGGGTCTTGACGTCCAGCTTCCGGCGCGGCGTCTCGGGCATGGTCTGAACGGGTTGAAGCGAATCGGGAGAGAAGTCGGTCATGCGTCGTACCGCCGGGTCAGGAATTTCAGTTGAATGACTGTAATGAGCAGGATGATGCCGAACAGCACCACCGTGATGGCCGAGGCGTACCCCATGGAAAAGCGTCCGAAGGCCATCTGGTAGATGTACAGCGCCACCGTGAGGGTGCTGCCGAGCGGGCCGCCCTGATCCGTGAAGTTCAGGTTGACCACCTGCGTGAACAGTTGCAGGTAGGCGATGGTTCCGGTCACCACCGAAAAGACGATGGTGGGATTGAGAAGCGGCCAGGTGATGCCCCGGAAAGCCTGCCAGCCGCTGGCGCCGTCGATCTCGGCCGCCTCGTAGTACGTGCGCGGAATAGCGGCCAGGCCCGCCAGGAACAGCACCACCTGAAAGCCCAGGTTCTGCCACACCACCAGCGCGGTAGTGGTCGGCAGCGCCTGTCTGGTGGAGGTCAGGAATTCCTGCGGGGGCAGGCCCACGGCGTCCAGAATGGTGTTGATGGGGCCGAACTGCGGGCTGAACAGCCACTGCCACACCCAGGCCGCCGCCACGATGGGCGTGACGTAAGGCGCGAAGTAAATGGCACGGAAGAGGCCGCGCAGGGCGGTGATGCGCGACAGCAGCAGCGCGATGCCCAGCCCCAGCGCGATCTGAATGGGCACGCCGATCACGGTGTAGAGCGCCGTGTTTCTCAGCGCCTGCCCAAATTTGGCGTCTTGCAGCAACTCGCGGTAATTCTCCAGGCCCACGAACGGCTGCTGCTCTTTCAGGATGTTCCAGTCGAACAGGCTCATGCGCAGCGCCAGGAAGGTCGGCAGGAAGCGCACGATCAGGAAAAACACCAGCGGCAGGGCCAGGAACAGATACGCCGTGCGCGTCTGATGCCGCTTCAAACTGCCCGGCGCGGGTGGGCGCGAAGCAGGCGGCGTCATCACGCCCCCCACCGGGAAAACAGCCGGCAGAACTTGCCCTTTGCAGGATTGCTTTTGAGACCAACTCCTACCTCATCGTTGACAAAACGGTTCAATCCGAGCGGAGCGAGAAGGAGAAAAACGGGTTCCGGGCGTGGAGTTGGCAAATCGGTTCTGTTCCGATTTGTAGACGAAACAGACGGAAGCCGTATGACCTGAGGAAGATTCATTTCAATTTGTCCTTTCAACCTCTCCCCTCTTTCAAGGGGGTGGGACGTTAAACACCAGCGCCCACCCCCTACTTTCCATGGACAGCAGGCGGAGCGGTGACCGTACCCCCTCACCGCTCCGCCCCGTCACGTTTACTTGTAGTAGCCGTTCAGAATCTTCTGCTCGTCGGCGGCAATTTTCTTCATGGCATCGGCGGGTTTCGCCCCCTGTTTCAGCACCATGTTGATGCCGTCCAGCCACGCCTGGCGCTGCCCGGCCTCGTCGATAAACAGGGTGGAGTGCGCGAACGGCAGGGCCTGCACGAACGCGCCGTACACCGGGTCCGTGCGCAGGGCAGCGTTGCCGGCCAGTTTCTTGCTGGCGGGAATCTCACCCACCGAGCGCAGCCAGGTGTTCATGGTCTCCTCGTTGGTCAGGAATTTCAGGAACTTCACCGACGCGGCCAGTTTGTCGCCCTTGGCGTTCTTGGTGATGCCGTTGACCCAGTAGGAGCCGAAGTTGCTGCGGACGTTGTTGCTTTTGAAGGTGGGCAGCGGCACCACGCCCCAGTTGAATTTCGCTCCGCTCTTGATGCTGGCAATGGCAAAGGAACCGTCCACGATCATGCCGGCCTTCCCGGCGATAAAGGCGTCGCGGTAGCCGTTGTTGCCGGGGAAGTAATCGGTCACGCCCACCTTGTTCTTGCTGACCAGATCGGTGTAGAACTGCATGGCCTTGACGCCCGCGTCGGTGTTGTAGTTCACGGTCTTGCCGCCGTCGGTGTAGGGCGAGCCACCGTATTGCCGCACCAGTACTTCGCGCAGCATCTGCCAGTCCTGCCCGTTCGGGGAAATCCCGAAACCGATCTGGCTGTAGCGCGGCGCGTTGCCCTTGGTCATCTTCTGCGCGGCCACGATGAAGTCTTCCCAGGTGCGCGGCACGGTCAACACGCCGGACTGCTTCATCAGGTCCTTGTTGTAGAAGAGGGCCAGGGTGCGCACGCTGGTGGGCAGCGCGTAGTACTTCCCGTTAATCTTGCTGGTCTTGATCATGGGCACGAAGGTGCTCTCGATGCGGGCCGTCGGGAAATCCTTTTCCGGCAGAGGTTGCAGGAAGCCGCCGTCCACGTACTGCGGCAGCCAGCCGTAGAACAGGTTCACCACGTCCGGCCCCTGCCCGGCGGGCACGCTGGAGGCGACTTTCTGGTTGTAGGCGTCGTAGGGGAAGGTTTCCTGTTTGATCTTGATGTCGGGGTTGGCGGCCTCGAACTTCTTGATCAGGTCGTTCATGGTGCTGACCTTGCTGGCAAAGTCGTACTGCCAGTAGGTCAGGGTCACGGGGGCCGCGGAAGCGCTGTGCAGCAGGGTGGTGGCGGTGAAAGCGGCGGCCAGGGCAAGCAGTTTCTTCATGGGGTTCTCCTTGGGTGTGAGTGGCTGATGTGATTAGAGCATTTGCCAAAAGAACGCGGTGTTTTTTGGCCGAGCAGAGTGAGTGAATTCAGACGAGCAGGATGGACTTGCAAAGCTGCGAAGCAGAGAATGGAGCGCTCTGGGTGGCCCTTCTACAGAGGGCGGAATGCGGAGGACTGCTCTATTGTCCCAGAGTCACGCGGGGCCATAAGTAAGGCAGGGCCTGTTTGCCACCCCACGAGAAGGCCGCCCAGGCCAGGCCGCTCTGGCTGATGTTCGCGCCCACGCGGGCGTCCTTGGTGTCGCCGTCGTACATCACCAGGTTCAGACCGATGGTGTCGCCCGGTTTGGGCTGCCCCCCACCGGATAAAGCGGGCATGGCGGCCCAGGGAAGGCGGAATTCGATGTCGTAGCCGCCGTCCGTCTTGCGCGAGGCAACCTGCATGCCGGGCGCGGTCTCCTCCATCACGCCCTGGTTGGCGTCGGCGTCGCGGAATCCCCGCGCCTGGAACCCGGCGGTGGTGCAGGGGAAAGCGGCGGCCATCAGGGTGGTGGAGGTGTCGCGGCTCTGGCCGCTGGGGTCGACAGTCACGCCGATGGCGTCCGAGCGGAGCTGCGCCTTCACGTCGTCCGGGGCGATGTTGCACGCCACCAGTTCGTCCTTGACGCTGAGGCCCACGTACAGGAACTGATCGTCGTAGGCGAGCTTGAAGCCAGCGCTGGCGTCAGCGTCGTTGTCGGGCTTGGTGCGCCACCACAGGTCTGCCGGGCCGATATTGCCGCCCTGGCCGGTCAGGTCGCCCAGGTCACCGTCGATCTTCGGGGCGCTGCTCAGCCTGGGGATGGTCAGGCTGGGCAGCACGTAAGCGCTGGCCGTGTCCTTGAATTCCCCGGTGCTGAGCGTCACGGGCAACAGGGCGCTTTGCCGCCCGGCTGGCAGCGCGGCGGCGCTGGCCTCCACGTTCACGGTCAGTTCCTGCGACTCGCCGGCTTTCAGCGAGTAGCTGGGCATGTCCTTCACGCTCAGTCCGGCGGGCAGCGTCAATTCCAGTTTTCCGCTGGCAGGGGCGCTGCTGCGGTTGGTGACGGTCACTTTCACGGGGGTGGTCTGGCCCAGCAGCAGCGGCAGGCGCGTGGCCTGAGCGCCCATCACCCAGTCGGTGTTCGTTTCGCGCGCGAACGCCTGATACCCGGCGATGTCGAAGGTCGGCGCAAAACTGGCGACCACCGCCGGCACCGGGCGCACGTAGGTCAGGGTGCGTCCGCTGACGGCTTGCGTGCCCAGCCGGGCCGTGTAGCTCAGCGTGAGGGGCGCGCGTTCCGCTTTGGCCCCGCTGGGGGCGGTGACCTTGAAGGTATGCGTGAAAGTCTCGCCGGGCGCCACACGGCGCGCGGCGGGGCGGGCGCTGACCTGCCAGCCGTCCGGGGCACTCAGGGTGAACTGCGCGGCGTCCAGCGCCTCTTTGCCGGTATTGGTGAAGGTCAGGGTCACGTCGGACGCCTGCCCGGTGCCGATGTCAAAACTCTTCGGGCGGGCCTCCATCCGCACGGTCGTGGGCGAGTTGGTCGCTGCCACGAACACCCCGTCCAGCAGCGAGGTTTCCTTTTCGGGGGTGGGCACGCGCGAGGCCACCAGCATGAACGTCTCGGGATTGGCGGTCTTGGCCGGCAGGCTGTTGGAGGCGTCCCAGCCCTGGGTGCGGTAGTTGTAGGTCGCCATGTTGCGCAGGTCGGCGTAGCGCACGCGGGCGGTGCGCGAGAGGTCGTCGGTGGGAATGCTGACGGTCGCGGACTCGGCGTTCGGCGGGTAGTAGTACAACTTCAGCGGCGTAAACGGGGCCAGGCCTTCTTTTTCCAGCTGAGGACAGTACTTGCTGTCGCCGGCGTAGTTGTAGGCGAGCGTGGCGGCGCGGGCGGCCATCTGGTGCTGCCCGTGCGTGCCGGGGCCAGGCCACATGGTGATCAGCACCTCCGGGCGGCGGAGCCGGACCAGGCGGATCACGTCGCACACGAACGCCTGACCACCCCATTTTTTCTCGGTTTCCTCGGCCGACAGCGTGAAGTAAAAGTCGGTCAGGCCCAGGAAGTGCGGGCTGTCGATGCCCAGCATGGCCAGCGAGCGGCGCTCCTCCTCCTCGCGGATCAGACCAATAGCCCGGCCCGTCTCGCGCCCGGTGGCATTGCCGCCGCCCTCGCCGCCGGTCAGGGTAATCACCGTGCCCTTGTAGCCGCCGTCCAGCGCGTAGCGCGCAAAGGTGGCCGACACGCCCCCGTCGTCGTCCGGGTGGGCACCGATGAACATGAAATCCACGTCCATCAGGTCCAGCCCGCTGACCGTCCCGCCGTAGCTGCCCGGCCCAGTCGGCGCGGTGGCCGGGACAGGGGCCGGCATCACAGGAGCCGGGGCGGTTTGAGCGGCAGCGAACCCCAGAAAAGCACTCAGAAGCGAAACAGCCAGACTTTTCCTGTACATGCGGAACTCCTTTGAGATCGTGAACCACGGTGAAGGGGCGCGAAGGATAATGAGCCAGAGTGGTGGGCGGACAGGTTTCTTTCAGCCTCCGGGCGGCCTTTCGCCCCCGGCGCCTTCGAGTTGTGCTCTGGAGGCCATGAAGCGGCCCGTCAAGCCCTCGTGCCGGGCAAAATCCGCTTGCAGGCGCTCATGGGCATCATCGAGTTCGCCGCGCATGACGCTGGGGGCGGGGCCACCCAGGGTGGTGCGGCGGGCGATGAACTCGGCCGGGTTCAGGGCGCTTTGCAGTTCGGCGCTGCTGATGTCCACGCCGATGCCTTGCAGGTCGCCCAGGGTCAGGGTGTCGATGGTGCGTTCCTCGTCGTGCAGCTGGTTCAGCAGGGTTTTCACGCGCCCGTGCGCGACGCGAAAGCCGCAGCCGGTCTTGCGGGTAATCGCGTCGGCGAGTTCGGTGATGGGCGATTCGCCGCGCCGGGCCTCGTGCAGCCATTTTTCGCGGTTGATGACAGGGTTTTGCAAGGAGGCGGTCATCAGTTCCACGCCCTCGCGGAATTCCTGCCACATGCTGCTCAGGGGCGGCTGCATGTCCGGGCCGGGGTCGTTGATGTCCCCGAAGGGGACGTTGTGGCTGCTCAGGATGACGCTCTGGGTCATGCCGATGGCCTTGCTGAATTTGGTGCGGGCGTGTTCCAGCGCCACCGGGTTGCGTTTCTGCGGCATGACGCTGCTGCCCTGCACCAGGCCGTCTTCCAGCGCCAGCAGGCCGCGCGAGGCCCAGAACAGCAGGTCGTGCAGCACGCGCGAGAGGGTGGTGGACGTGACCGTGATGACGCTGGCGACCTCCACCTGCCAGTCGCTGGCGCTGACGGCGTCGTAGGTGTTCTCGATGGGGCGCTCGAAGCCCAGCAGTTCGGCGGTTCTGAAGCGGTCGATGGGAAAACTGGTGCCGCCCAGCGCCACCGCCCCCATGGGCGAGAGGTTCACGCGCGCGAGGGCCTCGAACATGCGCTGGGTGTCGCGCGCCAGGTTGTTTTCCACGGCGGTCAGGTAGTGCGCCAGGGTGGTGGGCTGCGCGGGCTGGTGGTGGGTGTAGGCGACGATGATGGTGTCTATCTCACGGTCTGCGAAGGCCAGCAGGGTGCGCCTGAGGTTCAGCACCCGGAAGAGCGCCCGCATCAGGCGCAGCCGGGCCGCCAGGCGGTAGATGGTCATGTCCAGGTCATTGCGCGAGAGGGCCGTGCGCAGCGCCCCGGCCGCCGGCGGGTTCAGCGATGCCAGCCCACGATCCACGGTGAAGAACACGTCCTCGACCAGCGGGTCGTAAGGCGGGAAGGGTTCGCGCCGCATGGCCTGCAGCAGCCGGGCGGCCTCGGCGGCGTGCGCCACGCCCACCGAATCGAGCATCAGGGCGTGGGCGGTCAGCGAGTCGAACAGGTGCGGCAGCAGGTGCTCGCTGGCGTAGGTGTAATCGGGTTGCAGCACCGCTTTCAGGTAGGTGTCATGCCACATGCGTCTCTCCGGGTAAAAGTGGGGACAAAGTGTTCAGGCGTTCTTGCAGCCGGTGGCGCCCCAGGCTCAGGGCCAGCAGGCTCGCGCCCGCGCACACCAGTTCGGCGCAGGAGGTGCGGGCGCTGCACGTTACGCCGGCCGGCAGCAGCGCGGCGGTGCGGCGCAGCAGTTCCGAACTGTCGGCGGCCCCCGAACCGATCAGTACATGTTGCAAGTCCAGGGTGTAGCTCAGGCCCGCCAGGGCGTAGGCAGTGGCCTCGGAACGCTGCGCTTCCGGCAGTTGCTCGATGGCCTCGTGCCCCCGCGGCGTGGGCCAGGGCGTGCGCCCCAGTTCGCCGGCGCGTCCGGTGGCCCCCCGGTACACCTCGCCGTTCAGCAGCAGCCCCAGCCCGGTGCCGCTGCGGCGTTCAAGCAGCACCGCCAGGTGGGCGAATTCCGGCAGCTCGGCGGCGGCGGCCAGCGCGGCCAGGTTCGCGTCGTTCTCGAAGTGCAGGGCCGGCCCCAGTTCCTGACGCAGCCGCGCCGGGTCGAGTTCCGGCAGGGCGTTGGGCTCGGCGGGAAGGCCGGCGTCACCCAGCGGGGCGGGAATGCCGATCACCACACTCCAGAGCGGCAGGTCGGCGCACACCCGCCGGATCAGGGCGATTACCGTTTCGTTCAGCTCCCCGCCCACCGGCACCTCTCCCTGGCTGATGCCCTCGCCGGCCAGCGTCCGGCACTCGTGCAGTACCCGGCCGCGCTGCACGTCCAGGCCAATGACCAGGCCCAGGCGCGGGTGAAGGGCCACCTGCTGCGGCACGCGCCCGCAGCCCTGCGGCTCGCCGCCTTGCAGGGTGACCACCCCGCAGCGCTGCAATTCCTGCACGATGGCGTTGACCGTGACCTTGGACAGGCCGGTGCGCTCCGCGAGTTGCGGGCGCGTCAGGCTGGGCTGCCGGAACAGTTCCTCGGTGACCTGCTGCCGATTTTGTCTCCGCAACACCTGCGGTTGACCCATACCTTCACCCCGGTGGATGGCGCTTCTTTCTCTTGCCGTTAGATAAGTTAAGAAACTTTACGAATATCGGCAGCATAACGAAGCCCCTGGCCGGGCGCAATCCTGAGGAAACCTTAAGAGAACGGCAGTTGGCGCCCGGCAGCCCTCTACTCTTTTCCGCCGGCCAGACGCTTCAGCGGCCTATGCTGTCTGCCATGAACAACGACATTCCCGTTCTGGCCCTGGGGCCTCAGGGGGAGGTGATGGCGCACGCCGTGGACGCCTGTGTTCACTGCGGCTTCTGCCTGCCGGCCTGCCCCACCTATGCGCTGCTGGGCGACGAGATGGACAGCCCACGCGGGCGCATCGTGCTGATGAAGGAAGTGCTGGAGGGCCAGCTTGACCTGCAAGACGCCGCGCCGCACCTGGACCGCTGCCTGGGTTGCCAGGGCTGCGTGAGTGCCTGCCCCAGCGGCGTTCCGTACGGCGAACTCATCACCGCTTTCCGGGGCTGGAGCGAACCGCAGCGGCGGCGCAGTCCCCTCGACAGGGCCAAACGCTACGCCATTCTCCGGGCCCTGCCCGCCCCGAAACTGTTCAGCGTGGCCGCGCGAGTCGGCCAGTACGCCAAGCCGCTGGCGCCCGCCCTGCCCGCCGCTTTAAAAGCCCCGCTCGACCTGCTGCCCGAGCATGTTCCCGCCATGCAGCCCAGCCCGCCCGTGACGCCCGCCAGAGGCCAGCGCAGAGGTCGGGTCGCTTTTCTGGCCGGGTGCGCCCAGCAGGCCCTCGCGCCGAACTTCAACGCCGCTACCCTGCGCGTCCTGAGTCGCAACGGGATCGAGGTCGTCCTGCCCGAGGGTCAGGGCTGTTGCGGGGCCGCCGCCCTGCACACCGGCGCGCGGGACGAAGCCCTGAAGCTGGTGCGGGCCAACCTGCAGGCCTTCGACCCCGACGAGTACGACGCGATTATCAGCAACGCGGCCGGCTGCGGCGCGGGCCTCAAGGAATACCCGGTGGTGCTGCACGGCCTCCCCGACGAGGAACAGGCGAAAAAATTTGCCGCGAAAGTGCGCGATATCAGCGAGTACCTGAACGAACTGCTGCTGGGCGGCGAACTTCAGCCCTTCATGCCGGCCCGAAAGCCCCTGAACGTCGCGTACCACGACGCCTGCCACCTCGCGCACGCGCAAAAGGTCAAGGCGGCCCCGCGCGCCCTGCTGAAAGCCATTCCCGGCGTGCGACTCGTCGAGATTCCTGAAGGTGACCTGTGCTGCGGATCGGCCGGCACCTACAACCTGGAACAACCCGAACTGGCCGCGCAACTGGGGCAGCGCAAGGCCGGCAACATCCTGGGCACGCAGCCCGACCTGATCGCCAGCGGCAACATCGGCTGCCACACGCAGATTCAGAGCCACGTGCGGCGCCAGGGCAGCCAGGTGCCGGTGATGCACACCATCGAGGTGCTGGATCTGGCGTACCGGGGGGAACTGTAATGGCAGGTAAGAAGATGACCCCCGAGAAAATGGCAAGCGAGAAAACAGCCGTCGAGAAACAGGGCTTGACCACGAATTCCCGCGCCCGCAAGCCGCGTTCGGAAGGCACGCCGGATAACCCCCTGGCCGCCGAGCTGACCCGGCAGCTGGGGTCAAAGAAGGTGCTTCATCAGCTCTCCGAGCGCCTGAATTACCGCTACGACGCTATTCAGTTCGGCGTAACGCCGCTGTGCGTGGTGTTGCCGGAAAGTACGGCGGACGTGGTGGCGGCGGTGAAAGTGGCGCGGGCGGCTGGTATCCCGATCGTCGGGCGCGGCGCGGCGAGCGGCCTGAGTGGCGGGGTCACGCCCTTGCAGGAATCCCTGGTGATCTCGTTTACGCGCATGACGCGCCTGGAGGTGTTCCCGGAGCGGCGCGAGGCAGTGGCGCAACCGGGCGTGGTGACGTTGAAGGTCACGGAGGCGGCCCGACCGCACGGCCTCTTTTACCCGCCGGATCCGGCCAGTTTCCGCACCAGCACCATCGGCGGCAACCTGGGCGAGAACGCGGGCGGCCCCATGTGCTTCAAGTACGGCGTGACCGGCGATTACGTGAAGGCGCTGGAATTCGTGGACGAGGGCGGGGACGTTCACCGCGTGACCCGCGAGGCCTTCGATCTGGCCGGACTCCTGATCGGTTCGGAAGGCACACTGGGCCTGATGACAGAGGCGACGCTGCGCCTGATTCCCCCGCCGAAATTCACGCGCACCCTGATGGCGCACTTCGCTGAGGTCGGGCAGGCGGCCGAGGCCGTGAGCGCTGCCATTGCCGCCGGGGCGGTGCCGGCCAAACTGGAATTCATGGACCGGGCCTGCACGAACGCCATCGAGGATTACCTGCACCTCGGCCTGCCCCGCGAAGCCGAAGCGGTGGTGCTGGTGGACACCGACGGGAACGACCTGAGGACCGTGGACGCCGAACTGGAACTGGTGGCGCAGGCCTGCCAGGGTGCTGGGGGCGTGGTGAAACTGGCCGCCGACCCCGCCGAGGCCGACGCGCTGTGGCAGGCGCGGCGCAGCATTTCCCCCGCCCTGGGGCGCATTCGCCCGCAACGCATGAACGAGGACATTGTGGTGCCGCGCAGCGCCCTGCCGCAGGTCGTGCGGGAAATTCGCGCGCTGGGAGACGCCAGCGGCCTTCACCTGGTGCAGTTCGGACACATCGGCGACGGGAACCTGCACCCGAACATCATGTTCGACCCGCGCATCGAGGACGAAGGGGCCGTTCACGACCTCGCGCACAAAATAGCCCTCGTCGCCATCCGGCACGGCGGCGTCCTGAGCGGCGAACACGGCATCGGCACCATGAAACGCGACTTCATGACCGACGCTGTCGATCCGGTGACCCTCCAGGCCCTGTGGAACGTGAAAAAGGCCCTCGACCCCGCCGGACGCCTGAATCCGGGAAAAATTCTGCCGGAGCAGCCAGGAGGCCCGCATGCCCATCCTTGACCTGTCGCCGGGTGACCAGACCATTCTCGTTTCTGGGGACACGTCGCTGCTGGAGGTGTACCAGGCTTTGCCGGCGGGGTTGTTTCCGCCTTTTCCGCCATTGGCGTTGCCGGGTGGGGTGGGTGGCCTCGTGGCGCGTGGAGGCTTCGGGCAGAATTTCTTTTTCGGGGCGGAAGTGCTGGGCGTGACGTTCCGCGCCCCATCAGGCCGGATCGTGAAGGCGGGCGGGCGCACGGTCAAAAACGTGCAGGGCTACGACCTGACGCGGCCTTTCGTGGGAAGTTTCGGCGTGCTGGGTGAAGCGCTGGAGGTCACGCTGCGCCTGCGCCCCGGCCTGAGCGTCCGTCACGTATCCGCACCCGGCTCACTGCGGGACTTGCCCCCGACCTCTGCCCGGTTCGCCTGGGAGGTGGACGGCGTGGTGAACCTCCTTCATTTCGGCCACGAACAGGGGGTCACCGAGGCCCTCAAGGTGCTGCCCGGCGCTCTGGACGTGAAGGACATTCAGAACCTTACGCCACTTTTCCCCGATGGCATGGGCGTCGGCGACACGGGAACCGTGCGCGACCTGCGTTTCGGCTGGGTCAACGGTCAGGCCCACCCGCCTGTGCCAGAACTGTTCCGGAAAGTGGCGGCGAGCCTGTAAAAAACCTATATAAAAGAGGAAGCCCAGTGTCAGGCTTCCTCGCATGGTTCAGTCAGGCCGCTTTAGGCGGCGTCACTGCTCGCACATCCGTTTTTTAACTCCCAGAGGTGGATGTCTCCCTCAAGTGCTTGTTGTACATCGTGGATTGCACGGCACGGCTCCTGAAAGCCAGAACGGTGATCTTAACTCACCAGGCCAAAGATGTCAAGCCCTGTCAGAGCCTGGCGGTGTGCTTTCATACGGAATCATGGCCGCTTCAGGGGATAAACACATCAAACGTCTGGGCCTGACCGGCAGCATCGGTGCGGGCAAAAGCACGGTGACGGCGCTGCTGCGGGAGCGCGGCCTGACCGTGCTGGACGCCGACGAACAGGCGCGGCTGGTCACGCAGGAACCGCAGACGCTTGAGCAGATCGGGGCGGCCTTTCCCGGCACGGTGCAGGGCGGCGTGCTGAACAGGGCGGCCCTGGCGGCCGCGGCGTTCAGTGATCCGGAGCGCACGCGAATCCTGAACGCGATCACCCACCCGCGCGTGCGGGCAAGAATGGCGGCCTTGGAAGCCCAGGCGGTGGCCCAGGGCGCGGCATGGATCGTGCAGGATATTCCCCTGCTGTTCGAGACGGGCCAGGAGAAAAACTTCGACGCGGTGCTGCTGGTAGATGCCCCGCTGGACACCCGCCTTCAGCGCGTCATGCAGCGCAGTGGCCTTTCACGCGAGGAAATCCTGGCCCGCGACGCCCGCCAGATGCCCGCCCACGAGAAACGCAAGAAGGCCACCATCACGCTGGAGAATGACGGTGACCTGGAGAACCTGAAAAACCAGGTGAATGCTGTTTTCGATAAAATATTTGCTTCTGGAGACGAAATTTAATACTCGCCTTTGACCACGGCTCAAGTCAGGGAGAGGCCCGTCCCCTCACCGAGGGGCTACTGCTTCCAGCCTTAAAAGGCGAGTTCAGTAGATACGCCTCAGGGCGAGCGTATAGCCACTGGTGGTCTGGCCATTCTTGGTCAGGGTGCAAGTGCCCGTGTACGACGAGCTACTCATACTCAGATCACTGGTGCAGTTCAGGCTCCTGGTTTGGGTCGTTGCGGTGAGGTTGCCCGTGTTGGCAGGCCCATTCGATGTTGAGGCAACTACACTGAACACCTCTCCAAGACCAGTCAGGTGTCCAAAGGCGAGGCCGCTGTCAGACACGTATTCCATATTGCCCTTCAGTGTCTCAATCGTCTGGTTGTCCTTGGTCAACGTGCCAGACCAGGGGCCTTCTATGCTGGGTTCAGGACTCTGCCGACACGCGGAAAACAGGACGACAAGGCACAGCAGCGAGGAACGTTTGAAGAGAGAATGATTCATAAACCGACCTCACAGGGAAAGGTTGCGGGGGAAGTGTTGGGCAGCCGCCAGCGCCCAGTAAGCTTCAGCGGGAGCATAAGAGACCATCTTGTTCAAAGCGCCTTGTTTCCGCCCAGCGCCCTGGCCTGGCCTCCTGCTCACCACTTAAACCCGCTGGCCTTTCAGTGCGGCCTTCACGAAGCCGGCGAAGGGGGGGCTGGGGCGCATCGGGCGGCTCTTGAATTCGGGGTGGGCTTGCAGGGCCACGAAGTACGGGTGGTTGGCAATCTCGATACTCTCGACCAGGCCCGCGCCGCGTCCCTGCACGCCGGGCGTCACGCCGCTGATGGTCAGCCCCGCGGTCTTGAGCCGGTCGGTGTACGCGGGATTGACCTCGTAACGGTGGCGGTGGCGCTCTGTGACCGTGCCGCCCTGCGGAACGCCGTACAGCTCGGCAATTTTCGTGCCGGCGTTGAGCTGCATGGGCCAGTCGCCCAGGCGCATGGTGCCGCCCATGCCCTCGACTTCCAGCTGTTCAGGCATCAGGTCGATGACCTTGTCGGGCGCGTACTGGTCGAATTCGGCGCTGTTCGCCTCGGGCAGTCCGGCGACGTTGCGGGCGTACTCGATCACGGCCACCTGCATGCCCAGGCAGATGCCCAGGTAAGGCACGTCGTGCGTGCGGGCGTACTCGGCGGCCTTGATTTTCCCCTCGATGCCGCGAATCCCGAAGCCCCCCGGCACCAGAATGCCGTCGGCGTCTCCGAGTTGCTTTTCCAGTTCACCTGCGCCCGCCTCGGCCAGTTCCTCGGCGTTGATCCACTTGATGTTGACTTTCGCGTCGTTGGCGATGCCGGCGTGCGTGAGCGACTCCATCATGGACAGGTAGGCGTCGGGCATGGCGGTGTACTTCCCGGCAATGGCGATGGTGACCTCGTTGGCCGGTTGCTTCATGGTTTTCACGGCGTGCGTCCATACGCCCAGATTGGGCATGGTGCGCTCCAGGCCCAGCAGGTCTTCCACGGCCTTGCCCAGGCCCTGTTCCTCCAGTGCCAGGGGAACCTCGTACACGTGCGACACGTCGTAACTGGAGAACACGCGGTTTTCGCGCACACTCGTGAACTGCGCGATCTTGCGCGTGATTTCGGGCGGCAGCTTTTCCTTGCTGCGCACCATCACGATGTCCGGGCTGATGCCGTAAGAGCGCAGCGCCGCCACGCTGTGCTGGGTGGGTTTGGTCTTGAACTCATGGCTGGTGCCCAGGTACGGCACCAGCGTCAGGTGCAGGAACAGCACGTTCTCGTCGCCCTCGTCGAACCTGAACTGCCGGATCGCTTCCAGGAACGGCAGCGACTCGATGTCACCCACCGTGCCCCCCACCTCGATCAGCACGATTTCGGCGCCCGCCTTCTCGCCGGCAGCGCGAATGCGGCGTTTGATCTCGTCGGTCACGTGCGGAATGACCTGCACCGTCTGCGAGAGGTAATCCCCGGCGCGTTCCTTGCGGATCACCTCCTGGTACACCTGCCCGGTGGTAATGTTGCTGCCCGCCGGAACGTCCAGGTCAAGGAAGCGCTCGTAATTCCCGATGTCCAGGTCAGTTTCCGCGCCGGACGCCGTGACGAAACACTCGCCGTGCTCGTAGGGGCGCATGGTGCCCGCGTCGATGTTGATGTAGGGGTCAATTTTTACGGCAGTCACGCGGTAGCCCCGCGCCCGCAGCAGGGCGCCCAGGGACGCGCTTGCCACGCCTTTCCCGAGGCTGCTGACCACACCGCCAGTCACAAAAATGTATTTCATGGATTCCCTCCGGGGAATGCTCAGAACTTGAAAAGGTCAAAACGTCCAATCACCAGCCGGGAGCGCCCCAAAAAAAGAAATCCGGGGCGCTCGGCCTCCGGGATTTCATGGTAGCACGTGGGGAAGGGTCAGGTCAGAACACCAGGCTGAACGCCCAGTTTTGCACGGCGCTCAGCATGTTCCCGATGGGTTGGCGCAGCACGAAAAACACCAGGAACATGGAAATCAGGAAACTGGAGGGGTTGGCTTCAAACTGGTCGAAGGCGCGCTTGAGCGGCGGCACCAAGGCGCCCAGCAGGCGGCTGCCGTCCAGCGGCGGAATAGGAATCAGGTTGAACACCGCCAGGACAATGTTGGTGCCCAGAATGGTGATCAGGGCCAGGCCCACGAAACTCAGTTGCGCTTGCCCCGCCACGTTCGTTTCCACCAGCACTTCTCGCGGCAGAACTTTCATGATCAGGCCGCACACCAGCGCGATCAGGAGGTTGCTCAGGGGGCCGGCCGCCACCGCCCAGAACATCCCCCAGCGGCCCACCCGGTAAGGGTTGATGGGCACCGGCTTGGCGAACCCGAACCCGGCCACCAGCAGCATGATGGTGCCGAGGGGGTCGAGGTGCTTGAGGGGATTCAGGTTGACGCGATCCATCTGTTTGGGCGTCGGGTCGCCCAGTTTGTAGGCGGTGTAGGCGTGCGCGAACTCGTGGAAGGTCAGCGAGAGCAGCAGCACCCCGGCCACGATGACGAACAGCAATGGATTTTCGAACAGCAGGCCCAGCAGGCCGGGGAGGTTATTCATGTCCCCGTCATTCTACCCAGCGGCGGTGAAACGGAAGGGAGGGTCAATCGGGCGCGTTCTTAACGTAGTCACGCAGGGCCAGCTGTTCGTCCAGCTGGCTGTTGACACGCCCCGCACGGCGCAATTCGGCCAGATGGGTCAGCGCTTCCCCCACCTGCCTGCCCGCCGGGACGCCCAGCGCCAGCACGTCCTTTCCGGTCAGAGGAACGTAACTGTGCGGGTTGAGGATGGCGCGAAGTTGCCTTTCAGGCGTGCCGGGCGGGGAGAAGGTGTCCGACAGGGCGCGGGAGAGCAGCGCGGCGGGTTTGTCGCCCAACGAAAGGCGCTGCGCCAGGGCCGCGGCGTCCGGCGCGGTGGCGAGGAGGCCCGCCGCGTAAGTCTGCGGGTTCACGTCGGGCAGTTCGTCCAGCGCGGCCAGGACGCGAAGGTCCGGCAGCAATTCGCCCGCGCCCCACTCGCGGAGCTTCAGGGCCGCCAGGTAAGGGCGCGCCTCTTGCAACAGCAGTTTCAATTCGGCCCACAGGCGCGATGTTTGCGGGGCCATGTGCAGCGCGTCCTGCACCTGCTCCAGCAGTTCCGGCGTGGCCTGCAAGTCGAGCCGTGCCGCGATTCTGGCCCCGCGCACCAGCCGGCTGGCATCCTCGTGGAAGGAGTGCCGGTGAAGGGGCCGCAGGAGCCGCCGATCGAGGTCACGCTGTCCGCCGGCGACATCCAGCAATTCCGGTTCCGGGCCAAGACGTAACGCCAGGGCGTTCACGGTGAAATCGCGGCGGCGCAGGTCATCGGCCAGCGTGCCGGGTTCAGGCACGGGGTTCTGACCGGGAACGGGGTAGCTTTCGCGCCTGGCCCGCACCAGATCGGCAAACCGTCCGTCTGGCAGGTGAAGCGTCGCATTCTGAAAAGCCGGGTGATACACGAACGGCCATCCGCTGGCGTGGGCCAGTTCCTCGACCTGTACGCCGTCCACCACCACATCCAGGTCGAGCGGCGTGACACCCAGCAGCGCGTCGCGCACCGCCCCGCCCACCAGGGCCACCTGGGCCGCCGGGCCGGCCAGACCCGCCAGTTCCGTCAGCCACGCCTGATCCCCGGGCCGCAGCCGCGCCAGGATGTCCTTGCCGCTCAGCCGTTCACTCACCGGAAGGCCGCAGCGTCCAGCGTGACTTTCACGTCGCGGGTCTTGCCGGCGTTCCAGACCTTCAGGGTCACACTGTCGCCCTGCTTGCGGTCGATCAGGACGGCCTGCAGGTCTTCGAGGCCGTCCACCGCTTTGCCGTTCACGGCGGTGATGACGTCCCCGCCCAGGCTCACGGCGCCGCCCCGGAACTGCTGCTCGCGGGTGCCGCCCCTGAGTCCGGCCCGGGCGGCGGGCAGGCCGGGCGTCACCGCGCCCACCATGATGCCGGCGTCCGGCAGTCGCCACTCCTGGCGGGCGGCGGCGCTCAGGGCACTGACTCCCACAGGGATGAAGCCCTGGCCCGTCTGCGCCAGCAGTCCAGCCTTGATGCCGAGTTGCGGGGCGCTGACCAGGCCGCCCTTCGCCGCTTGCAGGCGCGGCAGCAGGTTTCTGGCCACGTTCACCGGAATGGCGAAGCCCACCCCGGCGCTCTGGCCCACGCCCGTGCTCTGCCCGCTGGGGCTGTAGATCTGCGTGTTGATGCCGATGACGTTTCCGGCGCTGTCCAGCAGCGGCCCCCCGGAGTTGCCGGGGTTGATGGCGGCGTCGGTCTGAATGGCTTTTTGCGTGATGCCCTGGCCGCCCAGGCCAAAGCCGATCGGGATCTGCCGCGCCACGCTGCTCACGATGCCTTCGGACACGCTGAAATCCAGGCCGAACGGTGCCCCCATGGCGATGACCTTCTGCCCGGCCTTCAGGGCGTCACTGTTGCCCAGCGGCATGGGCCGGATCAGCCCAGCCTCCAGACAGGAGGGGCGAATCAGCGCCAGGTCGTACTGCGGCGCCATGCCGATCACTTTGGCCGTCACGGCTTTGCTGCTGCCCATCACGCGCACGGTGATGCGGCTGGCCCCGCCGCCGTCACCGGCCACCACGTGGTAATTCGTGAGAATGTCGCCGGCCCGGTTCACGAAGAACCCGCTGCCCACGCCGCGCTGCACCTGCGTCTGGGCGCCGCCTTCCATCATCCAGGCGAACGGATCCTGGGTGGTCACGTCCTGCTCGGTGCTGATGTACACCAGGCCCGGCTCGTACTTCGCCACGATCTGCATGGTGTTGCGTTCGTTTTCCAGCCGCCCGGCCGCTTCCGCCTGCACCAGCGCCGGCCCGCTGGGCTGCCGCGCCACGCGGGCGTCCCCCACCGGCACCTGATCCCTGAGCAGCGTGGCCCCCAGCCCCAGGCCCAGCACCACCAGCAGAACCGCCATTCCCCTTGACTTCATGCCGCGCATTATTCCAGCCGTGACATTAAGCCAGATGACAGATGCTTTCAGGCCCGCGCCGCGCTTGACTGGAAGGTGATGCATGCGCTGCAAGAGGCCACGGAAGCCCTGAAAAAGACCCTGGGCGATTTTCTCGACCGTGGCCGTGAGGACGGCGTGTTCTTCGTGCAGGCAGGCGGCCCCGGCAGTGTCCCGGCCCTGAGCGATCTGGACGTGCCGGAGCTTCACGTGGACGTGCTGCCCGGCGAGTTGAGCGAGCAGCAACGCAGCGGGCTTTTGCAAGTGGGCTATGTCCCGGACAGCGGGCACTGGGTGCATCCGGGCGGGTGGCGCCTGGTGTTCCCGGATCACGGAACGGGCTGGCGGGCCGAGCAGCAGGCGCTGGCCTCCCTGTTAAGCGCGGACAACGGCGCCGCCGCAGGGTACCGCCACGTTTTCGAGGCGCAGGGCCGCCGCGCCGCTGACCACGCTTTCGCAGACGCCGCCCTGCGGCACCACGCCCGGACGGTCGGGTTCAGCCCCGCTGAATTCATCGCACAGACCCTCGCGCCCCTGGACGCCCCGTGGATGTTCGCGGCCGGGGTGGCCCTCGACCTGCACCTGGGCCGCGTGGCCCGCCCGCACGACGATGTGGACATCGTTTTTCCCCGCGAACGGCAACCGGATCTGCTGGCCCTGCTGCGGGCCGGCGGCTGGCGCACCGACGCCCCCCTGGACGGCACCTACCAGCCGTGGACGGCCCCGCTGGAGCCCCCTCACCACCAGGTGCATGCGCGGCACCCCGACCTGCCGGACGTGATCCTGGCGGACTTCATGTTCACCGACCTGTCAGGCGAACGCTGGCATTACCGCCGTGACCCCGGCATAACCCTGCCCCTCAGCGAGGCCAGGCGGCACGCTGAAAATGGGCTGCCTTACCTGGCCCCGCAGGCCGCCCTGCTGTTCAAGTCCGCCACCAGCGGCGGCCAGCCCCGCCCCAAGGATGAACAGGACTTCCGGCGCAGCCTGCCCACCCTCAGCACCCCGGAAAAGGAGTGGCTGGCCCAGCAGGTGGCCCGCACAACGGCCCAGCACCCCTGGCTGGCCGCCCTGGAAAGATGAGGAGCGCGGGCCCCCCGCCAGCGATATTTCCCGGCGACCTTCACGCCGTTGGGAACTTTTTTCACCCGTTCAGCGTATACAGTGACGGTATGCAAAATTACCCCTCGACTTTGAATACAGCCGGCCGGGCGGATCTGGTTCGCACGTTCATGGCCCGCACCTACTCGTGGATGACCGCTGGCCTGGCCCTGAGCGCCGGCATCGCCTGGATCACCGCGAGTAACATGAATTTCGCCCTTCAGGTGGCCCAGTGGCGGCTGCCCCTGCTGCTGGGGCAACTGGCACTGGTGTTCGTCCTGAGCCTCTTCGCGCAGCGCCTGCCCAGCGCCATTGCCGGGCTGCTGTTCATCGCCTACGCTGCCATGACCGGCCTGACCTTCAGCAGCCTCCTGATGGTGTACGACCTGCAAAGCGTGTTCGCCGCCTTTGCCACCGCCGCCGGCACCTTCGGGGCCATGACCGTCGCCGGGCTCACCATCAAGAAAGACCTCAGCGGATTCGGACGCTTCTTCATGTTCGCGGTGATCGGCCTGCTGGTCGCCATGATCGTGAATATGTTCATCGGCGGCACGGCGCTGACCCTGGGCATCAGCGTGGTGGGCGTGCTGCTGTTCGCGGGCCTGACCGTGTACGACACCCAGATGCTGCGCAAGCTGGCCCTGAGCGGCGTGGAAGGCGAAATGGCCGAACGGGCCGCCATCAACGGCGCCCTGCAGCTCTACCTCGATTTCATCAACATGTTCCTGTTCCTGCTGCGTCTGTTCGGCGGCAGCCGCAACTGAGCCAGAACCAAGCCAAGTAGAAACCAGAATCCCCCGCCCTGGCTGTGGCGGGGGGTTCTGCTGTGCTTTACCCGGCGTCGGACGCCCCAGGAATGTCCTCGGTGGCGCGGGTCTGGTGGGCGGGTGCGCCCCGGTCATGCAGGAGCTGCAAGGCGGCGTGGGCGGCGGGCGAGAGGCCACACTCTCCGGTTTCGCAAGCCTGAAACAGTTTTTCCTTCATGCGCCTGTCCCAGAAACTGTGGATGTGGTCGGCGGTCGCCACGGCGGCGCGTTCATGGCCGATGGCCGTGAAGTTCCGGGCGATTTCGTTCGCCATGCGGACTAAACGGTCATTCCAGTCGGCGTACTGTTCAGAAGTGGTCTGGTCAGGAGTGGGGTGTTCAGTCATCTCCAAACTCCTTCATTCCCGTGATGCCCCCGGAAGAACGCCAGGCGCATCCCTACCATTACGAAGTTTGACCTTTCCCGACTCGCTCTGCTCGGAAAAGCCGCCTTCCTTGAAGCCGTCTTTTCAGGATTCATTACTCACCTCGATGCGGCGTGAGGCTTCGGTGTGGGCGCGGTAGTTCTCCTGCCAGCCGCTGGGGGCGTGGGCGGGCGTGACCTGCACGGCGGTGACCTTGTACTCGGGGCAGTTGGTGGCCCAGTCGGAAAAGTCGGTGGTGACCACGTTGGCCTGCGTGTCCGGGTGGTGGAAGGTGGTGTACACCACGCCGGGAGCGACGCGGTCTGTAATGAGGGCGCGGAGGGTGGTTTCCCCGGCGCGGCTGGCGAGTTTCACCCAGTCACCGTCCTTCAGGCCGCGGTTTTCCGCGTCGGTGGGGTGGATTTCCAGGCGGTCTTCGGGGTGCCAGGCGGTGTTGGCGGTGCGGCGCGTCTGGGCGCCCACGTTGTACTGCGACAGAATGCGCCCGGTGGTCAGCAGCAGAGGGTAACGCGGCCCAGTGCGCTCGTCGGTGGGAATGTAGCCCGTGGCCATGAACTTTCCTTTGCCACGCACGAAAGCGTCCACGTGCATGATCGGTGACCCGAGGTGATCCTCGCCCGTCACGGGCCATTGCAGCGAGCCGTGCATCTCGATGCGGTGGTGACTGACCCCGGCGAAGGTGGGCGTCAGGCGGGCAATTTCCCCCATGATCTGCGCGGAGCTGGTGTAGTTCCAGTCGCAGCCCAGCGCGCGCGCGAGCAGTTGTGTCACCTGCCAGTCCTCATAGCCGTTGGCGGGTTCCATCACCTTGCGCACCATCTGAATGCGGCGTTCGGCGTTCGTGAACGTCCCGGTTTTCTCCAGAAAGGTGGAGCCGGGCAGGAACACGTGCGCGTAATTGGCGGTCTCGTTCAGGAAGAGGTCGTGGACGATGACGCACTCCATCGCCGCCAGGCCCGCCGCCACGTGTTTGGTGTCCGGGTCACTTTGCAGGATGTCCTCGCCCTGGATGTACAGGCCCTTGAAGGTGCCGTCCAGCGCGGCGTCTAGCATGTTGGGGATGCGCAGGCCGGGTTCGGGGTCGAGGGTCACACCCCAGTCCTCCTCGAATTGCGTGCGGACTTCCGTGTCGCTGATGTGGCGGTAGCCGGGGAGTTCGTGCGGGAAGCTGCCCATGTCGCAACTGCCTTGCACGTTGTTCTGCCCGCGCAGGGGGTTGACGCCCACGCCCGGCCGCCCGATGTTGCCGGTCGCCATGGCCAGGTTGGCAATCGCCATGACCGTGCTGCTGCCCTGGCTGTGCTCGGTGACGCCCAGGCCGTAGTAGATCGCGCCGTTGCCCCCGGTGGCGAAAAGGCGTGCCGCGCCGCGCAGGTCAGCGGCCGGCACGCGGGTCACCGCTTCCAGCGTTTCGGGGCTGTGGCGTTCGTTCGACACGAAGTCGGCCCACTCCTGAAACTCGTCCCAGTCGCAGCGTGTCCGGATAAAGTCCTCGTCGGCCAGTCCCTCGGTCACGATCACGTGGGCCAGCGCAGTCAGCACAGCCACGTTTGTGCCGGGTTGCAAGGGCAGGTGGTAAGCCGCCTCGATGTGCGGACTTTTCACCAGGTCGATGCGGCGCGGGTCGATGACGATCAGTTTTGCGCCCTGCCGCAGGCGTTGTTTCATCTTGCTGCCGAACACCGGGTGCGCGTCGGTGGGGTTCGCGCCGATCACCAGCAGGACGTCGCTGAACATCACGCTGTCGAAGTCCTGCGTGCCGGCGCTGGTGCCGAAGGTGGTTTTCAGGCCGTACCCGGTGGGGCTGTGGCACACGCGGGCGCAGGTGTCCACGTTGTTGGTGCCGAAGCCCGCCCGCACCAGTTTCTGCACCAGGAAGGTCTCCTCGTTGGTGCAGCGGCTGGACGTGATGCCGCCCAGGGCGCCGGGGCCGTGCTGCTCACGGATGGCGTTCAGTTTCATGGCCGCGTAAGTCAGGGCTTCATCCCACGACACTTCGCGCCACGGGTCGGTGATGTTCTCGCGGATCATCGGCTTCGTAATGCGTTCGGCGTGGTTGGCGTAACCCCACGCGAAGCGGCCCTTCACGCAACTGTGCCCGTGGTTGGCCTTCCCGTCCTTCCAGGGCACCATGCGCACCAGTTGTTCGCCGCGCATCTCGGCGCGGAAGGTGCAGCCCACACCGCAGTACGCGCAGGTGGTCACGACGCTGCGTTCGGGCTTGCCGATGATCTTGATGGCCTTCTCGTTCAGTGTGGCGGTGGGGCAGGCCTGCACGCACGCGCCGCAGGACACGCACTCGGACGACAGGAAGTTGTCGCTGGACGTTCCCGCCGACACCATGCTGGCGAAGCCGCGCCCGTCGATGGTCAGGGCGAAGGTGCCCTGCACCTCGTCGCACGCCCGCACGCAGCGCGAGCACACGATGCACTTGCTGGGATCGAAGTCGAAGTACGGGTTACTGGTGTCCGTCGGCTGTTTGAGGTGGTTCGCGCCCTCGTAGCCATAACGCACGTCACGCAGGCCCACTGCCGCCGCCTGATCCTGCAACTCGCAGTCGCCGTTGGCGCTGCACGTCAGGCAGTCCAGCGGGTGATCCGAGATGTACAGTTCCATCACGCCGCGGCGCAGTTTCTCCAGCGCGGGCGACTGGGTGCGCACAGTCATGCCCGCGCTGACCAGCGTGGTGCAGGACGCCGGGTAACCCCGCATCCCCTCCACCTCGACCAGGCACAGGCGGCACGACCCGAACGCCTGCACGTTATCGGTGGCGCACAGCTTCGGGATGGAGCCGCCCGACACGGCCGCGGCCCGCATCACGCTGGTGCCGGCCGGAACAGTCACGCTGCGGCCATCGATGGTCAAACTCACGGAGTCGGTGGACAGACTCGGCGGCGTGCCGAGGTCATCCTGCGGGCGATAAGGGGTCATGCGGATGCTCCTTCCACCAGTTCACGGGTGAGTCCAAAGTCTTCGGGCCAGAAGCGCAGGGCGCTCATGACGGGGTAGGGGGTAAAGCCGCCCAGGGCGCACAGGCTGCCGTATTTCATGGTGTCGCACAGGTCGGTGAGCAGGGCGACTTCATCCACGTGCGACCTGCCCGCGGTGGTGGCGTTGTGCATTTGCGGCAACCCTTCCACGGCATCGACCGGCCGGCCGTTTCCGCTGATGATTCTGTCCATGATCTCGCGCCCGCGCACGGCTCCAATTCGGCAGGGGGTGCATTTGCCGCAGGATTCCTCGGCGCAGAAGTGCATGGCGAAGCGGGCCAGGCGGGCCATGTCGGCCGTGTCGTCGAACACGACGATGCCGCCGTGACCGATCAGGGCGCCTGCCCCAGCGTAGGTTTCGTAGTCGAACTGGATGTCGAACTGATCGAGGGGAATGTACGCGCCGAGTGGCCCGCCGACCTGCACGGCCTTGATGGGTCTGCCGCTGGCGGTGCTGCCGCCGATGTCCTCCACCAGTTCGCGCAGGCTCATGCCGAAGCCGGCTTCAAAGAGACCGCCGTATTTGATGTTTCCGGCGAGTTGCACGGGCATGGTTCCGCGTGAGCGTCCCAGGCCGAAGTTGGCGTATTTTTCCGGCCCGTCCGCGATGATGTGCGGCACGGCGGCGAGGGTCAGGACGTTGTTCACGACGGTGGGAAGGCCGAACAGTCCGGCAATGGCAGGCAGCGGCGGCTTGGCCCTGACTTCCCCGCGTCTCCCTTCCAGGCTGTTCAGGAGGGAGGTTTCCTCGCCGCACACGTAAGCACCCGCGCCGACGCGCACCTCCAGCGTGAACGGAGCGACAATTTCGCGGCTGGCTTCAATGGCGGCCCGCATGGTTTTGATGGCGTGCGGGTACTCGCTGCGCAGGTAAATGAAGCCTTTTCCCGCACCCACCGCCAGTCCGGCAATCGCCATGCCCTCGATGAGCTGGAAGGGGTCGCCTTCCATGACCATTCTGTCCGCGAAGGTGCCGCTGTCGCCCTCGTCGGCGTTGCACACGATGTACTTTTCCGTGCAGGGGGCTGCCGCGACGGTTTTCCACTTGATTCCTGCCGGGAAGCCCGCTCCGCCACGCCCCCGCAGGCCGGAAGCGGTGACCTGCTCGACAATCGTTTCCGGCGCGAGTTCCCGCGCCTTTTGCAGCCCACGCCAGCCGCCCGTCGCCCCGTAATCGTCCAGGCTCAGGGGGCGGGTTTTGCCGGCACGGGCGAAGGTCAGGCGCATCTGACGGGCAATGAACGGGTGCTCCTCGATTTTTCCGATACTGAGGGTCTTATCACCGTGCAGGATGGCCGCGACATCGCCTGGGGCAACCGGCCCGAAGCCCTCACCGCCGATGTCGACCAGCGGTTCCAGCCAGTGCATTCCCCAGCTGGACACCCGCTGCACCTCGCAGCCCGCGCGCTGAAAAGTAGCCGCCACCGCATCCGCCCCGCAGGCCAGTGCCAAGGAATCGGCGGCGACGCGCACGGTCATCGGTGCTGTTTGGGGAGGCGTCATGATTTCACCCCGGCCAGTTGCTGGAGTTTTTCGGCGTCCAGGTGGGCTTGAACGGCGCCCCCCACCAGGGCATTAGGCCCCACGCTACACAGCCCCAGACAATAGACGCTGTCCAGCGCCACCCGCTGCGTGAAATCGTCGGGCAGCGCGGCTATGAGCCCCTCCACACCGCGCGCCTGGCAGGCCTCGGCGCGGCATAACTTGATCACCGGCCTGCTCTCCGGCTGGGTGCGAAAATCATGGTAGAAACTCACCACCCCCTGCACCTCCGCCCGACCGAGGTTAAGCGCCGCCGCCAGCGCCCGGATGGCCTCCTCGGAAATGAAGCCCACCTCGGCCTGAAGGTCGTGCAGCAGGGGCAGCAGAGCATCCTGGCGCGCCCCGTGCCGCTCGACCAGGGCCGCCACGCAGGCCGCATGAGATGAAAACTCGTTCATGGATGACGGCATTTTAACCCCGCCGAGCCCACACTCACCGCAACGGTCATGGGAACGAACCAAGAGGCCGGCTAAATATTGAAGCCGCTCAGGGTTTTACATGAAAATCAGCCGTTGTTATTATTATTGTTGTTGTTATTGTTATTATTATTGTTGTTGCTGTAATGGCCGCCACTGCGGCTTCCCCGGCCATTCCCACCGCGGCCCCGGCGGCCGAGCATCCCCAGAATTCCCCGCGCCCCCGTTGCAGGCGGATTGGGCAGATTCAGACCACTGGTTTTCTGAATCCTGCCCCCCTGGTACGCGGTGGGGTCGATGGCGGAAATGCGCGTGCCGTCCGTCCAGGCGCTCACGGCACTCTGGCTGCTGAGGGGAAAACTGCCGCGCAACTGGCCACCGCTGTGCAGGTACAGTCCGGCGTGATTAAACACCACGTAGGCGCTGCCGGGCTTCTGGCGGGCCAGCCAGTTCACTATGGTGCTTTCCAAATTGGCACGCTCGCTGGCCTCCAGCCGGGGAATCGTGTTCAGAAACTGTTCGACCGTGAAGGCCACGCGCCGCAGGTGGTCGGGGCTGGCCGGGGACTGTGAAACGGGCGCTTGCGTCATTCGTTCTCCTTCAGGTAATAGAATTCGGCGTTCTGGAAGGGCAGATTGATGGCCTGGATGTGGTAGAAGGCGTTGTTCTTCTGTTTCAGGTAATGGTAGTCGCGCAGGGCGCTGGTGGTCACCAGCAGGTTATTCAGCACACCCCGCTGGTAAAGGTGAGAATGAGCCCGCAGAATCGGCCCCAGGTCGGCGTACAGGTAGTTTTCACTGTATGAACTGGGCAAAAGGTGATCCAGCCACAACTGGTAGGTGAACAGGTGCGCCTGCTTGGTGCGGGCTTCGTCCCCGTAGACCACCGGACTGTCGCGCAGCAGTTGCACGTACAGGGTGTTGCGGTGCGCTTCCCCACCTGCCAGCAGGTCACGGTGAACATGCAGACCGACCGGATCGTTTTCGGCCACCGTCAGCAGCAGGCGTTCGGGCTTCAGAATCTGGGAAGCCAGCGCCAGCACCTCGCCGCCGTGTTCCAGCAGGAAAGCGTCTTCACGGTAGAGCTGTTGCAAGGTCTCATCCTGCTCGATGATTTTCAGCAGTTCGTTCTTCTCGTCGTACAGGTCGTTGGGCAGTACCAGTCTTTGCGGGGCCAGGGTCGGTAGGCCCTCCAGGTGCAGGGTCGGGTGCATCTGCGCGGCGTAGGCAGCAGCGTACTCGCGCTGCTCCTCCGGCGGATCGGCAGGAAAACTGAGGGGCTGATCGGCGTACATCTGCCGTTGCAGGTCACAAGTATAGGACTGGCCGTGCTGACGCTGGAATTTCACCACCGCGCAGCCGGTGTGGCAGGTGGACAGGTGCCCGCAGCCCTGGCAATGCTCGTCGAACCCGAAACGCTGGTGCATCAGGCTGATCTTGTGCGCACCGGTCTGCAGGATCTGTTCCACGCTGTCGGTGAAGATGTTGCCGTAATGAAACTCAGGAATGCCCTGGCCGCGCACGCACGAGTACACGTTCCCGTCGCTTTGCAGCAGGTAGAACTTCTCGCCGCAGTTGAAGGCATTGGTGCAGTAAGACGGCGAGAATTCATCGAACCAGTTGCGGCGCAGTCCTTCTTCCAGTTCGGTGCCCATGAACTGCTCGTGCAGGGCGTGGTAAAGCGCCAGCTGACCGGGAGCGTGCACCGGCTGCAAAGGAACTTTGTTCGGGTCTTCGCTGTTCAGGGCCGACTCGAACGCAAACATCAGGTTCATGTTGTTCATGTCGAAGCCCAGTTCACGGTGGATGTACCAGATGTCCTGCACGATGGCATCTACATCTTCCAGGTGAACCGCCGACAGGGTGGCCGAAATTTTGCTGTTGTGAGGGTAAGCGGCCAGCAAGCGCAGGTTCTCCTCGGTGCGGTCGCGCCAGCCCTTGCCGTCGCGGCGCAGGCGGTAACGGTCATGCAGCGCCAACGGCAGGTCGATACTGGCACTCACGGAGACCTTGTGCCGCCGGAACAGCTCCAGCAGGGGCGCGAAGCGGAACAGGTTAGTCTTGATGTGCGGCGCGGCCTTGCGGTACCCCAGCGCGTTCAACTCGTCGAAATGCTGGCGGTAATGCCCGCGAATGATCGTGAACAGCTCGTCCAGCACCGGCACCGGCAGGGTGGTGACCTCGCCGCCATGCAGGGAGACGTTGAATGGCAGCACGTTCGCCGCCTCGAACTTCTCCAGCGCGAACCGCAAGGTGCTCACGGCGCGGGTAATGTCCAGTTTCAGGTCGGCGGTGCTGGTCTGCTGCCCCAGGTAGCAGTAGCTGCAATCCAGGTTGCAATACACCGTGGGCACGTACAGCAGGTGAATGTGCCGCCGCGCCGCGACCTCAGAACCGGAGACCACCGGGCCACGCAGAAAGTCCGGCGGCGTGTCCTCCAGTTGGATGAGAGGAGAGACGGGTTGACTCATGCCTGCACCGCCACTGGCGCGTCAGCAGGTAACGGCAACACGGGAAGGGCCACCTGCGGGGCCTGCTGCCCCACCGCACGCGTAATGCGCGCCACCACCTTGTCGAACTTCTTCTGCCTGTTCGCGTCGATCTTGTGCTGCTTGCGGGCATTGGTGGGAAAGTTCTTGCGGTCTAACACGAACTGTTTTTTCAGTTTGCCTTGCAGGTAATCGATGGTGAGCGTGCCCGCCTGATCCTTCAGGGTCAACGCCTCCACGTTCTGAAAGTACACGATGTTTGGGCCGCAGATCAGGTAACGCGGGAACAGTTCAATTTTTTTCTTCCTGCTGAACGTTGCCGCTGGCAGAATGATGGTCATCAGAGCGACGGGAATCCCCCCTAACTCTCCAAAGGCAGGCAACCCGTAACGGAAGAACCAACCCCACGCCAGTACCAGCAGGATCACTGTGAATAGGCGACTCAGCTTCTGCTTTAGCGTGAGCGGCAGTTTCTCCGGGTAGTCGTACTTGTAGGTATCACCGTCCGACATACGCCATTCTGCTTCATACGTGTCAGCCCGTCATGACGATTTGCCGTCCCGAGCGCACAGAATTTTAGCGATCATTCATCCCTGCGATTCCAGCACCGCGCGCACGTCGGCAGGCTGCCAGCCTTGGGGCTTGAGTTGCTTGCCGTCGGCTCGTTTGGGGCCGGTGGTCTTGCTGAGATTGGCGCGGTGCACTTCGGCAAATACGGCGTCGGCGTCCACCCCGAATTGATCGAGGGCGCCGTAAGTGACGTACAGCAGGTCAACAAGTTCATGCACCAGCGGAGCAAGGTCCCCAGGCTGGACAGGCTCAGCCGACTGCAAACGCTCGCGCAGGGCGGTTATTTCCTCCTGCACCTCCGTCCATTCTTCACACAGGAGCGTCTGCCGAAGCTCCAGCAGGGCCAGATCAGGCACGGTCGGCGTGGACGGTGGGTTCAGGCCGATGGCACGGTGAAATTCATGGAGACTGGCGGCATTGCTGGGGTGGTCGTCGCTGGGGCGGTCGGGCATTCGCAAATGCTAAAGCCCCGGTCACCCCGGCAAGCGGGCTGGACAGGTACGGTAAAGGGCATGTCCACCACCGACGAGAAACGCAGCGGAGCAGGCGAAGTGCTGATCAGCGGACTGGACACCGGCCCCAGCCCCGCCGAGCGCGAGAACCTCTCCCCCACCGAGGAACTCATGACCCTCACGCCCGAAACCGAGCAGGCAGAACCCGAGGACGAGGACGGGTAAGCCAATAACCCCTCAGTCAGCTTCGCTGACAGCTCCCCCTGAGGGGAGCTGCCCCGCCAGGGGCCGAGGGGTTATCACGGCAACTTCTCGGTGAATTTCAGGAGCCAGCCTGCGGCCCTGGCGGCGGGGCGTCTAAAGGGCGGGTGGCCCAGGTGCGTGATGCTGTTCTTGCCTTCGTGAACCACGGTGCGGTAGTGGCTGAAGGTGCGGAAGCCGTGCTCGCCGTGGTAGTGGCCCATGCCGCTGTGGCCCAACCCCCCGAAGGGCAGGCGGTGGTCCGTGATGTGGATGATGACGCCGTTGCTGACCATGCCCCCGCTGCGGGTGCGCTGCTGAATGAAGCGGGTGGCTTCGCCGTTCCCGAAGGCGTAGAGGGCCAGGGGTGTCGGCCCACGGTTGATGTCGTCCAGCGCGGTTTGCAGGTCGTCGTAAGGCAGGATGGGCAGCACCGGGCCGAACAGTTCCTGACTCATGACCGGCATGGCGCGGGTGACGTTGCTGAGCACCGTGGGCGTGATGAATTTGCCCTGCTCGTCGAATTCCCCGCCGAGGTTCAGGGTCGCGCCCAGGTTGAGGCTGCCCACCACCAGTTCGCGCAGCCGGGCCACACTTTCGGCGCTGATGATGCGCCCCAGATCCGCGTTCTGCCGCAGGGTGTGCGGGTCGCCATACATGGCCTGCACGGCGTCGCGGACGTGCCGCACGAACTGGGCCTGCTTTTCGCGGGGCACCAGCACGTAGTCGGGGGCAATGCAGGTCTGCCCGGCGTTCATGAGTTTGCCCCAGGCGGTGCGCTGGGCGGCCAGGGACAGGTCGGCGCTGCGGTCGATGACGACGGGGCTTTTGCCGCCCAGTTCCAGCGTGACCGGGGTCAGATTGCCAGCGGCGGCCTGCATGACCTTCCGGCCCACGCCGGTATTTCCGGTGAACAGAATGTGGTCGAACGGCAGGTGCGTCAGGAACGCGGCGGTGTCGGCGTCCCCCTGCACCACGGCCACCAGGTGCGGCTCGAAGACGGCTTCAATGAGTTCCTGAATGACCTGCGCGGTGGCGGGCGCTTTCTCACTGGGTTTCAGAATAACGGTGTTCCCGGCGCTCAGGGCGTCCACGAACGGCGAGAGCAGATTGGTGATGGGGTAATTCCACGGCCCCAGAATCAGCACCGTGCCCTTGGGTTGCGGCACGATTTCGCCCCGGATGCCGGGCATGGTCATGGGGCCGGGAACGTGCTGGGGGCGCATCCAGCGTTCCACCTGGCGAAGGTTGTGGTTCAGCCCTTCCATGACCTGGTGCAGCTCCGTGACTTCCACCTCGGTGCGGCTTTTGCCCAGGTCGGCGTGCATGGCCGCGATGAAAGCTTCGCGGCGGGCGCCCACGGCCGCACGAAAACCCCTGAGCAGGGCGCGGCGCTCGGCGGGCGTGGTGCGCTGCATGCGGGCGCGGTGGGCCTGCTGGGCCTGGAAGACGGCTTTTATTTCGGTTTCGGTCAGGTGGGTCATGGGAAACCTCGGGGAAGGGTCAGGGCGGGGCAGGTGGTAACCCCTCCAGCTTAACCTCTGACTGCACCCGGTACAGAAATCGGGACACGATTCAAACCGCGAGGTTGCAGCGCCACGACAAAGGCCAGTCCCACCACGGAAACTGGCCTCGGGGAGCTTGCGGTTTACATCAGCGCGCGAATTCGCACTTCCAGTTCGCGGGCCACAGCGTCCGGCCCGCCCGCGAGCGTCTGGGCGCCGAGGTGCCAGCGGCCCTTCTGCTCGAATTCACTCACGAAGAAACTCGCCATGCCGGTGGCGCGTCTGTCCACTTCCAGAATGACGTCCAGGCCGCCCCGGCTGGGAAACATCATCATCTCGATCTCGGCAATCTTGTACTGGCCGTAAGGGGGCCGGAAGGCCAGTTCCTGCACGATCTGGCCATGGTGATACTCGACTTCGCTGCCCGACAGGGTAAAGCCCAGGCGCTGCGCGGCGGCGATCAGGGTTTCCGCCTCGGAACTGGGCAGGATTTGCAGGTGATCCTGATCGCCGGGGTCGACCGCGCCCGCAATGTCGGCGTCGGTGGCCAGCCACACCTGCGTGCCGGGCAAACTGAGGGGGGTATTCAGCGGCACGGCAATGCTGAAAGGAAACTCGCGCACCTCGCCGGGACGCAGGGTGAACCCAGGAACCACCTGCTCCTTCGAGAGTTGATGCGTCATGTAACTGTCGTCAGTTTTGTAGCGGGTGGCGAGGCCGAGGTTAATCCGCTCGATGCGCTGCTCGATGGCCCCGCCGCGAATGACGACCACACCCGTGACCTGCCCGCCCACGCGAACGGCATTGTGGTGAACCTGCGCGTCCACACTGGCGTTTCCTACCCCGATAGCGGCCATCATCTTCTTCAAGAATCCCATGCAAGACGTTACGGCAGGAAAATCGAATTGGTTCCCTGGCTACGAACCCCTGCCGTCCGGCACCTGTGATCTCGCGGGCGAAAGGGTCAAGATGCGCCTGATGACGCGTAAATTCTGCCCATTACGCCGCAGCACCTGCCCTGAAGTTCACCCGGATCGGCCGGCCAGCACGATGTACCTCTCCTCGCGGTAAGGCAGGCCTTTTGCTGTCGCGCACCTGTCCCAGTCGGCGCGGTGGGCCGGTTCGCCCATGAAGGCGCCGCGGGTTTGCCAGTCTTCCCAGGTAGGAGCGAACGCCTGCACGCTCACGCGCCACTCGCTCAGGATGGCCCAGTTCACGGCGGCCAGTCGCTCCGGCACCTGCGGCACCTCCAGACGCGGCCCCACGTACAGGAACCGGGCATCCGGGGCGGCTAGTTCGTTCAGGTGCAGGATCGCACTGGTCGGCCCGCGCCGCGACACGATCAGGTCAAACGGCACCTGCATTCCGTCCGGCACATCTGGCTTACCGTTCCAATCGAAGAACTGCGCGTGCGGGGCGTTCTTGCGTGCCTGTTCAAGCATTTCCGGCACGAAATCGTAAGCGGCCCAACCGGCGCTGTCCGGGCCGAAGCGGGCGGCGTCCAGCCCGTGACCGCACCCGGCCTCCAGCACCCGCGTTTGTGGCGTGAGCAGCGAGGTCAGCACCACATCAAACGTGAGTTCCGGGTCAGGGCCACCCAGTTCACGCTGCCACGGGTGAAAGTATCCGCCCAGTTCGCGGGCCAAGCGGGCGTAACCCGCGCGTGAATGCAGGGAATCAGGCATGAAGAGGCAGTCTACCTGGCGAAGTCAGAGAGAACATCGGCTGAATGACGGACATCAGGCCAGCCACTCCGCCCAGCTCGCCAGAACATTCTGCACGGCGCCCTGCACGCCACTTCCGGGAGAACGGGCGGCGGTCTTTAAAGTGCCAAGGACGTTCAGGGCCAGGCCCGCGTGCTCCTCGTGCCTGAGGCGCGCCGGGGAGAGGCTCAGGCCGTGCGCGGCGGCTTCCTCGCGGTACGCTTCACGCAGCGTGTCGCCCCACTGAGTCCGTTCGCTGGCGTTCAGGCGAACGTGCAGCAGGTGGGCCAGGTCTTCACCAGGAATGCTGGTATGCACCTGCCCATAATCGATCAGGAACGGCAACCCGCCCGCGACCGGCCACAGCAGTTGCCCCGAGTGAATGTCCCCGTGGGCAATCGTGGAAATGGGAGTGCGGCCCAGCAGCTCAGGCAGCACGGCGGTCACGTCTTGCATGATTGGGATGTGCGGGCCAGTGGCTTTCAAGGTCATTTGCTCTGCTTGTTTAACCAGCACGTTTGGTTGCCACGCCCATGCACCAGTGAGGGCCGTATGGTTCGCCCAGAAAGCGTGCAACTGCGCCATGACGCGCACCACGTCCAGCAGGGCCGCGCCGCGCTGCGCCTCGGTCTGGAAAGCCCCCCAGCCATGTGTTTCGGGCAGCAGATCCGGCGTAAGCAGGTGTGACCGCAGGCGCCCCTCCTCCTGCGCTGCGTGCAGTAGGGGCGCGTGCCGCACCGGACACAGCGGCGCGAGGTCACGCAAGTAGGCAATCTCGCGCCCGAACCGGCGGTAAGCGCGGGCATCGCGCCAGCCCAGCGGCAGGTACTTCAGGAACAGTGGCCCAGACGGGGAAGTGAACCTTGCAAAGGCCGCGCCGTTCCCCTCCCACGCCTCCACGCGCCTCACCCCAGGCAATTCACGCCGCAACCCGGCAGGCCACAGGGCCGGCCAGGAATGACCGACCGGGCCACCCCCACGGGCCGCCCGGGCATCATCTAAAAACGCAATCAACTGAGAAGAGACACCAGCCCGAACACCCCGGAACCGGCAGTCAGCGCCCCCAGCACGAACAGGCTCAGGCAGCCGCCCCGGCGCTTCACCGGGCGGTAATGCCCGTGCTGCACGTAACGCCCCCGCCCGTGACTGCTGTGGCTGCCTCCCAGAAACCCGCCCAGGCCGCCACGGTGACCACTGGAACGCGAATGACCGAAGAATCCACCGCCAGAAAAGCTACTCATGGTTCAGGGTACGCGGCGAGGACATGAAAAGTTCCCGAGACAGGGGCCATACGCCCCGGAAGAAGAGAATGGTGCTCCCCAGGCTGTTCTTGCGCGCCGAACGTGAGGAAGAGAAAATACGGTTGTGGACGCTATGAAGTGAATTCAGGAGCCGTTCTCGGATGTGCGGAGGAAAGTCCAGAAACCTATCAATCCAGCAATTCCGCCTCACCTGACCGACGTGACCTGACGATGATGAGTCGTTCGCTCCGGCGAAAAATCACCAGCCCAGCAGAATCTCTGAGCTATTCCCGGCTCAACAAATCGAACTGCCTCAACCGTCGCCAGCGTCAATGAGTCAAACGACGCTCAGCTCTGGATTTACCCGCAACTTTGGGCGCAGTGAAAAACACGAACCTACAGAAAAGGCGACTGAACATTAATCCAGTCGCCCTTTCTCGTCTGTTGTTACTTCTCGCGGATGCTCCAGCCTTGCGCTTTTACGGCTCCGATCAGCCTGTCCATAACGGGGTCAACTTCCTCATCCGTCAGGGTCTTGGCGCCGCGGAACACCAGGCGCACGGCCACGCTGCGGTTGCCGGCCCCGACCTGATCTCCGGTATACACGTCAAAGGGTTCCACACTCTCCAGCAATTCGCCCGCTTCGCGTTTCAGCAGGGCGGCCACTTCACCGTAACTGACCCCCGTGGGGGCAATCACCGCAAGGTCGCGCCAGGCAGCGGGGGCGCGGCTGGGGTCGCGGAAGGCCCAGGAACGTCCCGGCAAGGGCAAGGCCGCTTCGAGGATGAACGTGTCGCCCTTCAGGTTGAATTCCTGCGCGATTTCCGGGTGCAGTGCGCCGAGCCAGCCGACGCGTTGGCCATTCCACACGACGGCCCCGGCAATGCCGGGATGAAGCGCGGCAGGAACGTCGTCTCCCCGCAGTTGTTCCAGCGTGAAGGCGGCACCGACAGCGGCGGCGAGGCTCTCGACCAGGCCTTTGAACACGCTGAAGTTGCCTTTCACGCCGGGCTGGTAGGTGGCGCCCGCCAGGTCGCCGCGCATCAGCAGGCCCAGGCGCTCGGTTTCACCCGTCGCGGGGAAAATGCGCCCGATTTCGAACAGCAGGACGCGTTCGCCTTTGGCGTGGGCCTGCGCGGCTTTCAGCAGGCTGGGGTACAGGGCAGTTCGCATGCCCGTCCGGTCGGTGGTCATGGGGTTCTGAAGGCGCACCCCCGGCGTTTCCGTGCGGGCTTTCTGCGCTTCGTCGTCGCTGGTGAAGGTGTACGTCACCACTTCCTGAAAGCCCAGGCCGGACAGGGTACGGCGCAGGTCGCTGCGGGCCTGACTGGGGGCAGACGCGCCCAGGTTGCTCTCGTGAACCCGCATGGTCGGCAGCGTCTCCGGGAGTTCGGCGTACCCGTGCAGGCGGGCCACTTCCTCGGCCAGGTCGGGCCAGATGTTCATGTCCACACGCCACGACGGGCCAGTGACCTTCAGTTCGTCGCCGGCACCTTCGACCTGGCACCCCAGCCGCTTCAGAATGTCGCGCATTTCGGCCGTTTCAATGTCCATGCCCAGCAGGGCGCGAATCTGGTCGCCGGTCGCGGTGATTTCCAGTGGCAGTTCCGGCTCGCCCACCAGCGTCTGACCGCTCTCCGGCGTGCCGCCCCCGTACTGCGCCAGCAGTTCCGCCACACGCTGAGCCGCTTTCGGGGCGAGCAGCGGGTCGACGCCGCGCTCGAAACGGTACACGGCATCGGTTTTCAGGCCCAGGCGGGTGGCTGTGCGCCGCAGCAGCACCGGGTCGAAGTGCGCCGACTCGATCACCACGTTGTGCGTGTCGGCCCGCACGTGCCCGTGATCCCCACCCACGATGCCCGCAATGCCCAGCACGTGATTTCCCGCCTTCGGTTCGCCGGCCCTGGCAAAAGCTTCCGCCACGCTGGGAATCTCGCCGGCTCCGCCGTCCAGAATCAGCAGGTCTTCCGGGCCCACCTGGTGCGTATTGCCCATCAAGTCCTTCACCGTTTCGCCTTCGCGCAGGCCGAAATTCACGTTGATCTGGTCACCCTGCACGTCGCGGCGGTCATAAAGCGCCGTGGGCTGGCCCAGTTCCATCATCACGTAGTTGCTGGTGTCCACGATCAGGTCGATGGAACGCATCCCGCTGAGGGTCACGCGGCGCTGCATCCACAGGGGCGCGGGGCCGTTCTGTACGTTACTGACGGCGCGGGCGGCGAAGTGGTCACAGCCGAAGCGCAATTTTCTGGACGGGTCGCGTTCCAGCGTGCGGCCCTTGGGGGGTAGGGTCACGCGAATTTCGCCCGGTTGCGTCGGCACGGGGCCCACCACCGGCTCTTTCAACTCCAGTTTCAGGAAGGCCGCCAGGTCACGACTCACACCCAGCGCACTCAATACGTCGGCGCGGTTCGGCGTCACCTCGATGTCCAGCACGTGATCGGCAGGCCACAACTCGCTCATGGGCGTACCGGGCGCCGCCGTTCCCACCGGGAAGGTCAGGATGCCTGCGCTGGCCTCCCCAATCCCCAGTTCCTTCGCGCTGGCGCACATGCCCCACGACTCCACGCCCTGCATCGAGCGCACACCGTACTCCATGCCCCCCAGCGAGGTGCCCGGCGTCACCAGAGCGACCATCGTTCCTGCCGGTAGCCCCACCGCGTTCGGCGCACCGGACGCCACCGTTTTCACACCACTCGCGCCCGTAGCAAGCGTCAATCTGGTGAGTTGCGTTCCCGCCATCGGCTCGGCGGCCTGCACCGCCGCCAGAATCACGCCCGCCACAGGCGCGGGAACTTCATCCACGCCCTCCAGCGGCAACCCCAGGTGCGCGAAGATAGGCTCCAGTTCAGCAACGGGGGGCAGGTTCGGAACAAGTTCTTTCAACCAGGAATAGGGGAGTTTCATTGATTACCTTCTTTTGACTTGCTTTGATCGTTTAAACCACGCACCAGGCCTCGCGCCTGCTCCGGTACGAGGTTCACTTCTTCCAGGCGTTTCAGACTGACCCATTCGGGCCGATACCAGTTTTCTTCGCTCTGGCGAATGGTGCCTTCCGGGCCATCGCCCAGGCGCATTTCGCCAGACACCAGCCGCGTCAGGAAGTAGTGTTCGTGGTTTTGCAGATTGTCGAGCACGAGCACTTCCGGGCCGACTTCGACCACGAGGTTGACTTCCTCCAGCACCTCGCGGGCGCAGGCTTCGGCGGGCGTTTCGCCTTCCTCGATGCCACCACCGGGAAGCGTGGCATAAGCTTTGCCATTTTTCCGACGCAGCATAAGAAGAACTTCGTTCTGATCATTGAAAAGGATGCCGACAGCACGCGGACGAAGGGTCATAAGTTCTCCTTATCGGCCCAGCCAACTCCATCACAGAGCCAAGCGCGAATCGATGGGGCTATGTAATCTGCATATGTCCAATCTGGGGCAGAAATTTGTACATGATAAACGCCTTCTCTACCTTCATTTTCCCCAATGAAATACGCCATGTCTCCATCCTGCGCGAAGAAGAAACTTCCAGGCAGCTCAACCTGAAGCCACGAATACCATTCAAGCCAACTCACTACGTCCAACGGAGAAAGCAGCGAAAAATAGATGTACTCTCGTGTCCCCTCTTTGCTTTCTATCTGCAAATCTTTATACCGTTGAATAAGCTCTAAATACTCTGCTGGTGGATCAGGAAAGTATTTTAGTAGTTTTTCCAACTCTTCTGCCGAAGCAGGCCCAACGTAAGACCCCATCTTCTCCCAAGCGATGCGGAGATCAGGATGCAAACTGTCCAAGATGCCCCCCGACATGACGTCTACCCCAACTCACCCCGGAATTGCCCCAATACCCTCGGGTCGTTGGCGTAGAAGTAGCGAATATCGGGGATTTTGTACTTCAGCATGGCGATTCGTTCAGGGCCGAGGCCGAAGGCGAAGCCAGTCATGCCTTCGTAGACGCGCTCTTTGCCGGCCTGTTCGCGCAGGTCGTCCACGGCTTTGAACACGTTGGGGTGAACCATGCCGCACCCGCCGAGTTCCAGCCATTTGCTCTCTCCGCGTGGGTTCTCCCAGTACACAGCAAAGTCCGCGCCGGGTTCCACGAAAGGGTAGTAACTGGGCTGGAAGCGCACGCGGGCGCTGGGGCCGTACAGGCCACGGGCCATTTCGGCGATGGTGCCTTTCAGGTCGCTCATGCTGATATTCGGGCCGACGACCAGGCCTTCGAGCTGGTGGAACATGCTTTCGTGCGTGGCGTCGGTGGCTTCGTAGCGGTACACCTTGCCGCGACTGACCATTTTCAGGGGGGGCTCGTGGTCGATCATGTAGCGGATCTGCATGTTGCTGGTGTGGGTTCTTAGCAGGCGAGGCACGCTCGGGGCCGGGGCCGCCCCCGGTTCCGACGGGCCGTTGAGGTTAGAGGAACTCTCTTCGAGCCAGAAGGTGTCCTGAAGGTCGCGGGCGGGATGATACCAGGGGATGTTCAGGGCTTCGAAGTTGTAGTGTTCGTCCTCGACTTCGGGACCTTCGGCAACCTCATAGCCCATGCGCTGGTAAATGGCAATCAGGTCGTCGTACACGCGGCTGATCGGGTGCAGACCGCCGGCGGGGAGAGGCAGGCCGGGAAGGGTCACGTCGATGGCCTCGCTGGCGAGTTTCTGATCAAGGGCTTCGCGTTTCAGCACGCTTTCGCGTTCGGTCAGGGCCGTGTCGATGGCCTGGCGAATGGCGTTGATCTCGGCGCCGCGTGTTTTCCGTTCCTCGGGCGGAAGTTTGCCGAGGCTGCCGAGCTCCCTGGTGACCAGGCCGCTCTTGCCGACATACCGGGTTTTCACGGCCTGAAGGACGTCGAGCGTGCTGGCGTCCCTGATTTCCTGTAAGGCTTCCTGCTGCATGTGGTCTCCTTGAATGAAAAAGCCCCGCCGCACGGATGTGGGCGGGGTGACGTGCTGACCTGTTATTCAGTCAGCATGGCCCCGGAGCGGGTAAACGGCGAAGGTGTACCAGTCCGGGGGGTCATACGTTCAGGGTAGCAGATGAGGCCAGAATGTTCTTCAGCGGTCTGGCGTAGAGCAAAGGTAAGGTCGAGATACAACCCGCAGCCAGCCAGTCAAAACACGGCTTCAGCAGGTAGGAAAGCACCCAGGCCCGTCAGTCGCTGACGGGCCTGGGCAAGGTGTTTCGTGTTTTACAGCAAGCCTTGCAGGAGAATGCGCCACCAGCAGCGGGAAGCGCGGCGAGGGCCGTATGCGCGGGCCGAGCCTTTCGGGAAACTGGGCAGGCGATACACCTGAATGTCGGAGTGGTCGTGCGGGACAGTAGGAGTCCATCCGGGATTGCTTGGGGTCGAGCGGGCGTGAGGGGAGTTGATCAATGTCATGCAACCTCTTGAGGTGAAGGTGATTGGCCGGAGCCTATGGTTCATGGCAACTTTAGCGCCAATCGCATGAGGAAAATATGAATTAATACTCAAAGCTCAATCAGGCCAAAGTAATGGTCTGACCGCGAAAAGCGCCTGCTAGTGCGGTCAGACCCTCAGTTGGTGCCGAACTGGGTTCCTTTAGGCCAGGTCGTTCAACACGTCACCGATTTCTTTTTTCACGCAGGTGAACATGGGCGTGTCTCGTAGGGTGTAGTTGCTGGCCTCGGTGTAACGCAGGCGGTGCACCAGATCGACGAATTCCTGCGGGTAGTCACTGTCGAAAGACACCACGAATTCCTGATCGTCGATGCCGTAGCTGTAACTGGTGTTGATACGAACGCCCTTGAAAGGGCCGCTGGCGTAGATGTGCTCGTCCATCATGCCCTGGCGGCTGTGGGGGGTCAGGTCGTACCAGGGGCGGGTTTTGATGAAGGGGTAAATAAACAGGTACTTGCCCTGGCCGGGCAGGATTTCCAGGCCGTGCCCGCTGCCCTCGACGCGGTTGACGTACTGACTGCGTTTTTGCATGGACACGTAATTGTTCGGCTGGGCCAGGTAGCCCATCAGGCGGGTGCGGTTCAGGCGGGCCTGGGCGTCCTGAAAGTCGTTCACGTCAAAGGCGATGCGCCACAGCATGAAGTCCACGTCGCTGCGCACGCCCACCAGCGAGTAGGTGCGCTGGATCAGGCCTTTTTCGGCGGGGGCGCCCTCTACCCAACCTTCCACGGCGGCGCGGAATTCGGCCTTGATTTCCTCGCGTTCGGCGTGGGGCAGCCGGCGGAAGGCGGGATCGAGTTTGAAGAAGGCGTAATTCAGAAACTGGCGGTTGGCGCGGTCCGGTTCACGCTGCGTGACCTGGCCGCTGGGGTCGAGGTCGACCATGCGTTTGGGGCGTCCACCGCCCTGGCTGGTGCTGGGTGGGCCGGCGGGACGGGTGGGGGCGGGGGTGGTGGAGTCAGCCTGGTCTGGTTGCGTCATCTTCCCGCACTATTCCACCCCTTCCAGGGGACGTTTTTCCCCGTCCGAGCGGTCAGGCGCGGCACACAGCCAGATCAGGCCCTTTCACAGACCAGGCCCTCTTGCCCTGTATTTGATAATGAATTATCATTTTCGGGTATGGTCGCCGTTAGCGTACCGTCGGAGTGCGGCAAGGCACCGCGACCCATTCCCACTTTCACTTTCAGGAGAACTCTCATGTCTAACCCCAACCTCTTGCGCCATTGGCCTGTCCTGCTCCTGCTGACCGGCGCGGCGTCTGCGGCTCCCCTGCCTGTCACAACCACCAACAGCATCATCGCGGATTTCGTGAGGAACATCGGCGGCACGCGGGTCAGTGTCAGCACCATCGTTCCGGCCGGCGCAGACACGCACAGTTTTCAGCCCACCACCGCTGCCATTCGCGCCCTGGCCAGCAGCAAGGTGCTGTTCGCCAACGGTGCGGGCCTGGAACCCTGGCTGCCGAAACTGAAGGCCGCCAGCAAGACCCCGGTCACCGATCTGACGGCCGGGTTGAAGCTCCGCGCCGCGCCCGATGAAGAGGAAGAGCACGCGCACGAGACTCACGATCAGGAGTCTCACGAACACGATGAGCACGACCACGGCCCGGCCGATCCGCACGCCTGGTGGGACGTTCGTTACGCCGCGCAGTACGCCCGTAAAATCGCGGCCACCCTCTCTGCCCTTGACCCGGCCGGAAAAGCCACCTACCAGAAGAACCTGACCAGCTACACGAACCAGCTGATGGCCGTGGACGCTGCCGCCAGAAAACAGTTCGCCACGCTTCCAGCCGGCAAACGCAAGATCGTCACCAACCACGACGCGCTGCACTACTTCGCGGCACGTTACCACCTGAATATCGTGGGCACGGTGCTGCCCGGCCTCAGCACCGAACGCGAGCCCAGCGCCCGCGAACTGGCGGAACTGGTGCAGAACGTGAAGAAAAGCGGCGCGCGCGCCATCTTCACCGAAAATACCGTAAATACCCGCCTGGCCCAGACGCTGGCCCGCGAAACAGGCGTGAAAGTCGCGCCACCGCTCTTTACCGACGCGCTGGCGCCAGCAGGACAACCCGGCTCCACTTTCCTGCAAGCCCTGCGGCTGAACGTGGACACGGTAGTCAAAGCCTTGAAGTAAAACCCTCGGCGGTGAGATCGCCGGTCTTGAATCATCTCATCAGCTGGGAGAAAAAACACACCAGGCGGGCCAGCAAGAAGGAATGCAAACCTTCTCGCTGGCCCGCCTGCATATAAGGCAGTCTACTGATTCCTTAAAGGTCTGGTCAAGCTGGATAAGTATAACCCTCACGCCAAACTGCGAGTCTGGAAGCATGAAACGACTGTTGACCAGCGCCGCCCTGCTCGCCGCCTTGACTGCCGCAACCGCCAGTGCCCAGACCCGCCCCATCGAACTGGGCCTGACCGCCGGGTACGCCTCGGGCCTCAGTGGTGAAGTGTTTGTGCACGCGCCCAATGTGGCTGGCCCCATCGGCGTGAAGCTCAGCGCGGCCTACACCAGCCCCAGCGACAGCATCCGCGACAATGTGGAGATCACGGGTCTGAACTCCGGCCTGACCCTGGGCACCTTCGGTAGCTTCAAGAGCCGTGGTCTGGCCACCGAGAGCGGCAGCCACATGGTGTTCGGCCTGGACGGCACGTACAACCTGGGCGAGGTCACGCCGGGCGTTAGTGCGCTGGGCTACGCCGGCGCGCGCTACGGCATGTTCAGAGCCACGGAAACCTACGCCGACGACGCCACACTGAGCAACACCTGGACCATGAATTCATTTGGTGTGGGGGCCGGCGCGCAACTCAGCTACGCTCTGGCCGGCAACCTGAGTCTGGTGGGCGATCTGGGAGTGGATCATTACTTCGCGGGGACGCTCTCTAACGGCACCGCGAACGGCACCTACGCCCCGGGCGAAGCCGGTTACAGCGACCAGCGGGCACGCTTTGCCTTCCCCGGCACGGTGTTCAAAGCCAAGATCGGCCTGAAATTCAGCAACTTCTGAGGCACGATTACTGATCCTCCGCTGTTGATTCCTCGACCTCCTGTCCTTGTGGATGGGAGGTTTTGACATGCACCACCTTCCGTTCGCGGTGCTCCAGCAGGCCGCGAAGCTGCTCGAAGGCCGCCAGGGTGCGTGGAAACCCCAGGTAGGGTACGCAAAAAAGCAGTACCTCACGCACCTCCTGCTCGCTGGCCCCGGCATTCATGGCCCCGCGCAGGTGCGTGCGCAGTTCCGGCGGGCTGCCCAGCGAGGTAAGGAGCACACACGCCATCAACTCTTTGGTTTTGAGGTCGAGTCCGGGGCGCTCATACACCGTGTCGTAAGCGAAATCCCGGATGTAGGCCATCAGGTCGCTGTCCAGCCCCTGCAGGCGTTCCAGAATTCGTTCCTGCTGCGACCCGAAGATAACTTCACGGGCCTTCTGCCCGGCTCCCCTGTCCTGCTTGTCCTGTGCCATGCCTCTCAGCGTACCCAAAGCGGCCACCAGCAAGAACCGCCCACCCACGAAGGGCAGGCGGTGCTGGTCAAACTGGAAAAGAATTGAAGGGTCAGCCGGTGCTTACTTCTTGATTTCCTTCATCACGGCGGCCGTCAGGTCCGTGCTGCTGTTGGCGTAGACCACCAGTCTGGTGGTGGCGGCCACCTGGCGATCCAGCACCACGCTGTAGCCGTTGGCCTTGGCGGTCTTGGCAATGGCGCTGTTCAGTTTGGTCGCCAGTGGCTTGAACGCCGCCGCGATTTGCGTCTGGTAGTTTTTCTGCGCGTTGGCAAAGGTCTGCTGCGCTTTGGTGACGGCAGCCTTGTTGGCGGCAGTGGGGCTGCCGTTCACTTTGACCAGCAGGGTTTGCAGGTTTTTCTGCTGCTGACCCAGATCCGTATCGGCTTTCTTGCGCAGGGCGGTGTAATTGGCCCCGCCGGGCATGGCAGCCACCAGTTGCGGCACATTGACGAACCCCAGGCGCCCCTTGCCACTCTGGGCTTGGGGGGCGGTCAACAGCAGGGCCACGGGCAGAAGAAGAAAGAGTCGTTTCATGGAAACCTCGGGAAGGCAAAATTAAGACAAAACTTCAGGACAAACCCCCGCTGGTCAGGGCGGGGGCGCGGGCGTGCAGGAAAAAGCCGGGCCGGTTCCCCGGTGGGCTTACTTGATGTTCTTCTTGATGGCTTCGGTGACGTCGGTGCCTTCGTCGGCGTACACGACCAGGCCGCTTTGCTGCGCGACCGCGCGGCTCATGATGATGGAAAAGCCGTTCGCCTTGGCGTAGTCGCTCATGGCTTTATCGATCTGCTGCTCGACCGGGCCGGCCTTGGCTTTCATCTGGGTGTCGTAGTCCTTGAGTTTGGCGTTGTAGGTATCCACCAGCTGCGAACGCCTGGTCTTGTCGGCCTGGGTAGCGGCAGTTCCCTTGGCGTCGATTTCCTTGATCTGCTTGTCGAGCGTGGCGGCTTCACCCTGGAATTTGGTTTCCAGATCCTTGACACCCTTGAAGCTGGGGCTGGCCGCAAACAGGGCGTCCACGTTGGCGAAGCCGACTTTCTGGGCACCCGTCTGGGCATGCGGAGCAAGAGTGCCGAGGCCGAAGGCGGCGACGACGGCAACAGGAGCGAGCGCTTTGACGTTCATCTTCATGCCCAGCAAAGTATCACGTGGTTTCTGAGCCGAATGAAGTGGCACAAAGAGGCCACACATCTGGCGTCAAAAACCAGTCAGACGAGTCCAGTGGTCATCGGCGCACCCTGAGGCGAGGTGACTTGCATTACACTAATCGCACCATGTTAGTACGCGATTGGATGACCGTGAACCCGAAGACCGTCACGCCTGAAACGCCCGTCATGGACGCGCTTCAGATTATCAAGGAAGGGGGCTTCCGGCGCCTGCCCGTGATGGATCGGGGCCGCCTGGTCGGCATCGTGACCCGCAAGGACCTGAAGGACGCCATGCCCAGCAAGGCCACCACCCTCAGCGTCTGGGAACTGAATTACCTGCTCAGCAAACTCAGTGTGGACGAGGTGATGGCCCGCCCGGTCATCACGGCCGCCGAAGGCGAGTACATCGAGGACGCGGCCCTGCGCATGCTGGAGCACAAGGTGGGCGGCATGCCGGTGCTGAACGACGCCGGGCAGATCAGTGGGATCATTACCACGCGCGACATCCTGCGGGCGTTCACGAACATCCTGGGCATGAAAGAAGGCGGGCAGCGCCTGACGCTGGACATGCCCGACGTCCCCGGCAGTCTGGAACGCGCCACGCACGCGGTCACGCCCAGCAACATCATCAGTGTCGCCACCTACGACTCGGCCGCCACCGCCGGACACCGCCGCTTCGTGATGCGCGTGAACGGTGACGGCGTGCAGGACGTGCGCCAGCGCGTGAAGCAAGCTGGCATCACTGTGCTTGACTGAGCCGAACCAGCAAAAAACGGACTGGTTTCCCGGCCAGTCCATTTTTTTGTGGGTTAAAAGGCGTCAGTAACTTTGACGTCTAATTAAGCCTGGCGGCCGTTGTGACGGGCTGCCGTGGCGGCCACGATGTCAGCGGGAATGTTGTCCTCGACAGCCACCAGGCGGCCGTCGTTGCTCACGGCGCCGTGCAGGCGGTCGTACTCGTCGTTTTCCAGGGTGTAGGAGTCCTGGTAGCGGCGCGTGCCCCCCGCCACTTCGGCTGCCGCGTCGTCGTCCAGGCCGTGCCCGGACACTGCACCAGTGGCCGCGCCCGCTGCCGCGCCGATCCCCAGGCCCAGCACCACGGGAATAGCCGCCAGACCGCCGGTGGCTGCCACCAGCGCGCCCGCCGCCAGACCAGCCGCCGTGCCCAGGGCGCCGCCCGTCACGGCGCCGGCCGCCACGTCTTTTCCGTCCCCGCCGGCCTCGGCCACGACGGCCTGCTCGGTGGTGGTCGCGGTCGTCGTGGTGGTGGGCGTGGTTTGCAGCTCGGTGCGGCGGTGGTAGGAGGTCTGGCCGGACACGTCGCCCACGACGTTCTGGGCTTTCAGGTCGGCAATGAAGGCGTCAGCGTCGGAGACCGTGGGGAAGACATAATGTTTCATGACCCGCATTCTTCGGGAGGAAGAAGGCGTGGCGGTGTGACGAGCCACAAGTCAACACTTAATTGACCTTGAGAATTTCTGAAGCTGGATGGGGGCCGCCACTGACCTGCCTAAAGTAACCCTGGAAAATCACTCCAGGCCAGAGTCAGCTAAGAAGTCAACCAGCGAGCCGATTAAGCCAGCGCCTGCCAGGCCGCCTGCACCGCCACCCCGCGCGGAAATGGCACGCCCAGGCCCGCGAAGCAGTCCTCCAGGATGCCGGCCAGGCCCAGGGCGTCGTAGCGGTCGGCGTAGCCCATGGTCGAGATTCTGAACACGGCGTCCTCGTGCGGCGCCTGACCCGGCAAGGCGCGTTGCCCCATCTGTGCCAGGCGGGCCGCCACCTGCTTGCCGCCGATACCCGGAGGGGGCGTCAAAACGGCCACGGCGGGGCTGGGGCGTGGGGCCCAGGCGCGGGCGCCCAACGCGTCTCCAGCCGCGATCAGGGCGTCCGTCTTGCGCTTCTGCTCGGCCCACAGCACCTCCAGCGGCACCGCCAGCAGGCGTTCCAGCGCGGTACTCAGGGCGTAAATCAGGTTGATGGCGGGCGTCTGTGGCGTGCTTCCGGCCTTCTGGCCGGCCAGTTCGCGTGTCATGTCCAGGTAAAAGCCGTGGGGGGTGTTCTTGATCAGGCGCTCCTGCACCTGCGGGCTGAACAGCACGAACCCCAGACCGGGCGGCGTGGCCGTACCTTTCTGGCTGCCACTGACGATGATGTCCACGCCCCACGCCGCCGGGCGCAACTCCGCCACACCGTAACTGGTGATGCAGTCCGCGATGATGATCAGGTCAGGATTCTGCGCTTTGGCTGCTTTCGCAATGGCCTCCAGATCGTGCAGTGCCCCGGTGCTGGTCTCACTGTGGGTAATACACAGGGTATGCGCGTCCCGGCAGGCGTCCGCGATTTCGCCCGCCTCCAGCATCTCCCCCCAGGCTTTTGCGACCACCTGCGTGTCGTAGCCGAAGCGCCTGGCCATCTCGCCCCAGCGCTCACTGAATTTCCCGGCCTGTGCGTTCACGACTTTCACGCCCGTGGGGGTGGTGCTGACCAGTGCCCCCTCAAAGGCCCCGGTGCCACTGCTGGTCGTGATGACGGCATCGTAAGGGTCACCAAGGAGGCGCGTGAGCTGCTCGCGGGCTTCCATGAGTTTTGCCACGCCCTCGGGCGCCCGGTGGTGCATCTGAGGCTGGCTCAACGCCTGCAGAACCTCCGGCGCGACCTCCACCGGGCCGGGGGCGATCAGGCGGGCACGGTTGAGAGGCGTGTAGGCGGGAACAGGAGTGGCTTCCTGGGCCGGGGCAAGCTGCGTCATGTCCCCAGCGTAGACCTGTCGGAAAACGTGTCCGCACAGAGGTCTGCATAAATGGCTCAGGCAAGGTCAGCCCGTGCTTTCCTGACAGGCATAACCGTTTACCGGCCTGCCGAGGGTTTCAGAGCAGTTCTCTGAAGTCCGTCAGGTGTGGAAGAGCACCTCCCTGATTCCATGACCTGCTGCGTTTCTCAGAGAGCCTGGGAGGAAAGCCACTCGCCTGAGCCGACCCCGTCCATCTCCCCCGCTACGCACCCGTCTTAGAGTTGCACGGTTTCCAGTTACACGGTGCACCGCACGTGGGCCAGCAGACGCGGGTCATGGGTGCTGAACATGAACGTGATGCCGCGCGACGGATCAGCCGAGAACCCGTCCACAACAGGCATGGGGCAACTTTTAACCCCGCCGAACCTTTCCTCTTCTCTCTTGGGTCACACTCTCTTTCCGGCTCAAGATCAGGCACCCAGGCCTGAATGAACAGCTCAGGCAGACAATATGAAAGCGCAACACCAAGGGGCTGCATCAACCCTCTTGCCGTGGAGGTGTTTGCGCTACTCTCCTGTTTGAATGTCTGTTCCTGCTCGTCCTCGTCTGGCCTGGGTGCTGGCTAAAGCTCATTTGACTCGTCGGCGCATGCAGAACACCCTGACAGTGCTGGGCATCGCGGTGGGGGTGATGGTGCTGATTGCGGCGCTGAGCCTCACGAATGGGTTTACCAAGGCGCTCATCGACGCGACCTTGCAGGCCAGTCCACACCTGAGCCTGACCAGTTTCACGCCCAGTCCACCGGATGCCAAGTTGGAGGCAGCCATGCGGGCAGACGCGCGGGTGCAGTCTTTTGTGCCTTTCGTGGCCGACAAGGGGCTGCTCACGCGCCCGGCGGTGCAGGGACGCGCGGCGGGCGTGGATTTCACGACGCTGTTCGGGGTGGGGCCGCAGGCGGCGCAGGTGTTGCAACTGCCGGCGGGGGAAAGTCAGGTCATCTCGAACCTGAAAGACGGCGAGGTGATGCTGGGCAGCGCCCTGGCCCGCAGCGTGGGGGCCTTTACCGGGGATGAGGTGCGTCTGCTGAACAGTGGCATGAAGCGCACGACCTTGAAGGTGGCGGGCCTGTTCACCACGGGAAATTACCTGATCGACAGCGCGTACGCCTTCACGAATGTGGGCACCTTGCAGGCGTTGCAGGGCACGAAGGACATCACGGGCTATCAGTTGCGGCTGCACCACCCGGACGACGCGCCCACCGTCGGCAACGAGCTGACGCGCACCATTCCCTACTCGCCGCTGCCGTGGCAGAGCCTGTACGGCACGCTGCTGGATCAGATGGCCCTGCAAAAGCGCGTGATCGCGTTCGTGGTTTTTCTGATCGTGGTGGTGGCGGCCTTCGGGATTGCCAACGTGTTGACGCTGGCCGTCTTCGAGAAGACGCAGGAGATAGCCATTTTGCGGGCAATTGGCGCGACCCGTGGCCTGATTACCAGAACCTTCGTGATGGAGGGAATGCTGCTGGGTCTGGCGGGCTTGCTGCTCGGCAACCTGCTGGGTCTGGCGGTGGCGGCGTACTTCACGGTGCGGCCTTTTCAGCTGCCGGGTGACCTGTATTTCATCACCTCGCTGCCCGTCGAGGTGAAAGTCACCGACATCCTGTGGGTCAACGCCGTGGGCCTGGCGACCACCCTGATCGCGGCGCTGATTCCAGCGCGGCGGGCGGCCAACGTCGAGCCGGCGCGGATTATCCGCTAGATTCCCCTGACAAGGCGCAAAGAAGGTCGTCCTGAACGGCGTTCATTCTGATGGGCGGCGTCACCTTCCTTACGGTGAACTGAACCACTATTAAAAATTCCCCCTGACCTGCTCATGGCCCTTCAGGTTCACCCGGTTAGGCTCTTTCTCGGAGGACACCACCATGAAGAAATTTCTGATGATTCCCGCTCTGCTGCTCGCCAGTAGTGCCTATGCCGCCCCGAAGATCAGCGCCCAGAGCATCATCGTGAACCCCACGCAACCCGACCTGAGCGTCCAGGTGCGCGTCAACAAGGACAGCACCGGCAACGCCGCCCCCAACTACGCCGTGGGCGAAAACATCACCATCAGCACCTCCGTGAACCGTGATGCCTACGTGTACCTGTTCAACGTGGACAGCACCGGCGAAGTCACGCAGATTCTGCCCAACCGTCTCCAGGGCGGCGGCAACTTCGTGAAAGCCAACACCACCGCCGTGTTCCCCGCTGCCGGCAGTGGCTTTACCTTCACCGTCGACGGCCAGTCCGGCCTGAACAAGGTACTGGCCCTCGCCAGCCTGACGCAGCTGAACCTCGACCAGATCAGCAGCTTCAAGAACGCGCAGGATCAGTTCGCCACCGTCAAGGCCAAGGGGCAGGACGGCCTGGCGCAGGCCCTGAGCATCGTCGTGTCTCCCGTGCAGCAGAACAGCTGGGTCAGTGACACCGCCTTCTTCAACGTGGTGGCCGCCGCGCCCGTGCGTACCGGCAACCTGTTCGTGGGCACCAACGTGACCGGCAGCACCGTGATTCTTAACGGCCGCACCCTTGGCGTAGCCAACACCACCTACACCGGCATTGCTCCCGGCAACTACCCCGTGCGCGTTAAAGCCCCCGGTTTTGCGGACTACACCACCACGGTTCGTATTCTGGAGAACGGCACCACCAACCTGAACGTGGACTTTGCCGTGCGCGCCACCGCGCCCGCTCCTGTGCGTCCCGCGCCGGTCAGCAACGCCAACAACTACAGCGTCGTGATTCGCAGCAGCGTGGCCGGTGCCCGCGTGTTCGTGGACGGCGTGGAAGCTGGCGCGGTGCAGAATGGCGGCATCACCCTGAACGTGGGCCGCGGCTCGCACGAAATCGTGATGATCGCCCCCGGTTACCGCACCTTCCTGAACACCTACAACATTACCCAGAACGGCCAGATCACCATCAACCCCACCCGCTAAATCAGCGTGGACGCAAAGCCCCCGCCCGTGTGGTGGGGGTTCTTCGTTGCTGGACGGTAGCACGAGTTGTGGCTAGTCACTGGAAAATGCCAGCCCACCCCTGTTGTTCCCCCGCTTTTTTACCCACAGGCCAGCTCCCCAAGTTACCGCCCTCTTTATTCGGGCCCGTCGGTCAGCAGGTCGTGCAGCACGCGCGAGGTCATGCCCCAGATGTCGTGGCCGCGCCAGGGGTGACGGTACAGTGGCACCTGTGTACCGTCCGGGAGGGTGCGGAGTTGATCGAAGTGCCCGACGAGGCGCAGGTCATGGAGGGTGGGGGTAATGATCTCGGCGACTTCCGGCGTGAGGGTCAGGGTAGCCAGGGCGGCCGGCGCAAGGCGGGCCAGCACCGGGGTGACATGAAACCCGATGGGCGTGAAGACATCGTCCATTTCACCCAGCACCTGCACGTGGGCGGGCGCAAGGCCGACTTCCTCCTGCGCTTCGCGTAGCGCGGCCTGCACCGGCGTTTCGCCGGCGTGGAGACTGCCGCCGGGAAAGGCGATCTGGCCCTGGTGGGTGGGCAGGTTACTGGCGCGCACGGTGAGCAGCACGCGCGGGTCGGCTTCCAGGGTCAGGGCCACCAGCACGGCGGCGCGACGGTAGTGCGGCAGGTGCAGGGTCTGCCGTTCGCGCCCGCCCAGCCACACCGCCCACGGGTCAGCCTGCAGGTTGTCCAGAGGGTCATGTTCGCTCACTGCGCCCCATCAGAATGGGCCTCATTGGAAAGGGCCTTGTCGCTCAGCGCCGCCAGCGTCCGGGCAGTACGAGCGCGCAGGGCCACCTCGGCGTCCACGCCCAGGCTGCGGGCCCAGGACACCACAGCCGTCAGCACCTCGGCCACGCCCTCTTCGGTCTCGTCGGCGTTCCCGAGGGTCTGCTCGACAGCTTCCCGCCCAGTTTTGGCGTGCCCGGCCAGTTTCTGCGTTTTTGTCTCGCGGGCCAGTGCGCCCAGGGCGGCGGGCACGCGCTGGGCGGCGCTGCGCGGCTGGCCGCCCTGCTCGGCCGCCTTGATGGCCTGCCAGTTGGCGACCACCTCGGCACTGCCCTGCACCTGCACGTCTCCGAACACGTGCGGGTGGCGGCGAATCAGTTTATCCACGATGTTCTGCTCTACCTGCGCATAGTCGAAGGTGCCTTCTTCCTCGGCGATCACGCTGTGGAACGCCACCTGCAACAGCACGTCCCCGAGTTCATCGGCCAGTTCCGCCGGGTGGCCCACGGCGTCGGCGGCTTCCGCCGCTTCTTCCAGCAGGTAAGGGCGCAGGGTCGCGTGCGTCTGCTCCTGATCCCACGGGCAGCCGCCCGGCCCACGCAGGCGCCGCATGACGTTCAGGAGGTCATTCATGGGGTTAAGCCTAGTGGCTCTGGGGGCGGGGGTAAAGGGCGGGGCTGCTACGCTGAACGTCAACCATGCCCAGCGCCGCTTTTTTCCTGAACCACCCGGACCCGTTCACGCGCGAGGTGGCCCGCATGTACGCGCAGGGCGCCTTTTTGATGGACAATGGCGATGGCGTGCGCTTTTACAGCGTGGAGAACCGCGCTCTGGTGCCCCTGACAGCGGAAGATGGCCTGCACGTGCCGCGCCGCCTGAAACGCGACCTGAAGCATTTCGAGCCGCGCGTGAATACTGCCTTTCTGGACGTGGTGCGCGGTTGCCGGGGCACCCTGCCGGGCAGTCCCCCACGCGACGGCGAATGGATCTCAGATGAGCTCAGCGCCATTTACGCCCACCTGCACACCACGGGCCTGTCGCACTCCTTCGAGGTATGGCGCGGAGGCGAACTGGCCGGGGGGGTGCTAGGCATTGCACTGGGCGGCATCTTCTTTGCCGAGAGCAAGTTTCACCGCGTGACCAACGCCAGTAAAGCGGCGCTGATTCATCTGGCCGGGCACCTGCGGAGGCAGGGGTTCAGCGTGTTGGACGCGCAGATTCAGAACAGCCACATCGCCACTCTGGGCGTGTACGAGATTAGTCAGGCCGAGTTTCAGTCCCTCTTTCGGGCCGCCTTGCCGCAGGAGGCGACCTTTTAAGAGACGCCTGGATAAGGAGCACACCCACTTTTCTGACGGCTGGCAGCGCTGTCGCTTGACGTCCGGTGAGCAGGGACAGCAGCGGTGCAGGCGGTAATGCCCAGGTAATGCTTTCGTCACGGGCCGGTTTCACCCTAAGGCCATCAGAAGTGGTTCTCAAAGGAGATGATGATATGACCACCGAAACCCGTTACGTCCCCGAACCCCAGATCACCCGCACCCTCTTCGCCGACACGCGCCTGGCCCCTCTGTGGACGCTGCTGCGCCTGTACGTCGGCTACGAGTGGCTGATGGCCGGCTGGCACAAGATTTCGGGTGGCGGCTGGGTCGGTGACAACGCCGGCGCCGCCGTGACCGGCTTCCTGAAAGGCGCCCTGGCCAAGACCGGCGGCGAGCACCCCGACGTGAGCGGCTGGTACGGCGCTTTCATTCAGAACGTCGCCCTGCCCAACGCCGCGCTGTTCTCGCACATGGTGGCTTTCGGTGAAGTGTTCGTGGGCATCGCCCTGATCCTGGGCCTGTTTACCGGCGTGGCCGCCTTCTTCGGCGGGCTGATGAACGCCAACTTCCTGCTGGCCGGCACCCTCAGCAGTAACCCGGTGCTGTTCATCCTGGCGACCTGGCTGGTGCTGGGGTGGCGCGTGGCGGGCTGGATCGGCCTCGACCGCTGGGCATTGCCGCGCCTGGGCGTACACACCGTGCCGCAAGCGGAAAGTCGCGTGGGGGCCCATCCCTTCGGGCATCACAGCCAGCAACCGCATCTGCCTTCGTAACGCCCGCTTTAAAAGACCCGCCCGCCATTCAGGGGGCGGGTTCTTCCGTTGTGCCCTGGGCCAGGTTCCTCGGGCCGAGATGTATCTAGATCTGAGGTATCACAAGCGAACAGTTGCGCCTGCTGATCCCGGCCGTGGTGGAGATGCTCGGGTCAGCTCATCTTGCCTGCATAGTCCGGTCGTCCGGCCGCGGCAGTTTCCGCTAAAAGGCTCCCTGGCCTTGCAAGCCCTCAATGCCCCGTCCGATTGGCTGGTCTCCCTGCTTTTCCTGGGGCTGGAGTACATGCTGAACAGTCGACCGCACCGCAAACTTAGCGTCGAGAAGGCCCTTCACCCTGTAAACACGCCCCACAGCAGATAGACGTTCAGCCCAATGATCAGCGTGGCGAACAGCCAGCCCAGCGCGGTCACGGACGGTTTGCTGGTCAGGACGCCCATGATGTCGCGCCGGGCGCTGAACATCAGCAGGGGAATCAGTGCGAAAGGAATCCCGAAACTCAGCACCACCTGAGACATCACCAGCGCCCGGGTAGGGTCGATGCCCAGCAGAATGACGACAAAGGCGGGCAGCATGGTAATGGTGCGGCGCAGCCACAAGGGAATGCTGAAGTTCACGAACCCCTGCATGATCACCTGCCCGGCCATGGTACCGACCACCGTGCTGCTGATGCCGCTGGCCAGCAGTGCGACGGCGAACAGCACAGACGCGGAGGAACCCAGCAGCGGCGTCAGGGTGCGGTAGGCGGTTTCCAGGTCACCTGCGCCCTCGATCCCCTTGCCGTGAAAGGTGGCGGCGGCCACGGCCAGCATGCTCATGTTGATCAGGCCCGCCAGACCCATCGCGCCGATCACGTCCACCTTGTTCAGTTTGGCCAACTTGATTTTTTCGGTGTCGGTGCGCGTCTTGATCCGTCCCTGCGTCAGCGCCGAGTGCAGGTAGATGACGTGCGGCATGACGGTCGCGCCGATGATACCCACTGCCAGGTACACACTTTGCGTTCCGGCGAAACTGGGCAGAAAGCCCGCACCGAGGGCCGAGAGGGCCGGGCGGGCCATGACGAACTGAGCGAGGTAAGCCAGCCCGATGATCAGCACGAAAGCGCCGATGACCAGTTCCATGGGCCGCGCGCCGCGCCGCTGGAAACCCAGAATCCAGAAGGAGATGATGGCGGTGACCACGGCGCCCCAGAAAAGCGGCAGGCCCGTAAGTAAATGAATGGCGATGGACGCCCCGATGAACTCGGCGAGGTCGGTGGCCATGGCCACAATTTCGGCCTGCACCCAGTAGAACCACCTGACCGGCCCCGGCCACTGCTCGCGGATGACCTGCGGCAGGTTCTTGCCGGTGGCGATGCCCAGTTTGGCGCTGAGGTTCTGGATCAGCATGGCCATCAGGTTGGCGGCCAGGATGACCCACAGCAGGCGGTAGCCGAAGTCTGCGCCGCCCTGGATGTTGGTGGCGAAGTTGCCGGGATCCATGTAGGCGATCGAGGCGATGACGGCTGGACCCAGGAAGGGCAGCAGACGTTTCAGACCGCGTCTGGGCGAGTGTCCGCTCAGAACGTCGGCGGCCTTCGCGCTGTTGTGCGAGTCAAGCTCAGTGGAGGTCGAGGCGAAGGAATCTGACACCGTTCTATTTTAGGCATACCTAAAAACTTTGTCTACTTTGCCTTAAGCCAGGCCCTGAGATGAGCTGCCGAGACTTAGACAAGCTGTATTGATAACCGTCCCCGTGAACCTAGCCATGTCCACGTTCCACCTCCCCCTCACCGCTTACCCTGACAGCATGACTGCCCCCGCCCCCACCAGCGAAAACGCCACGGAACGCACCCCATTTCGCGTCCTGATCTGCGACGAGATGAACCCCGGCAACCTCGACCACGAGGGCTTTCAGATCGACTACCAGGGCAACATGGACAGGGCCGAAACGCTGCGCCGCCTCCCCGAGTACGACGCCCTGATCACCCGCAGCCGCACCAAGGTCGACCGGGAACTGATCGACGCCGCCGGGCCGCGCCTCAAGGTCATCGGGCGCGGCGGGGTCGGCGTGGACAACATCGATCTGGAGTACGCCAGCCTGCGCGGCCTGCTGATCCTGAACGCCCCCGAGAGCAACAACGTGTCGGCCGCCGAACTGGCGGTCATGCACCTGATGGCGGCTGCCCGTGGCCTGACCCGCAGCGACCGCAACACCCGCGCCGGCACGTGGGATCGCAAGTTCCTGGGCCTCGAACTCAAGGACAAGACGCTGGGTATTGTGGGCCTGGGCCGTATCGGCAGCATCGTGGCCGACCGGGCACAGGGCCTGCGCCTGAAAGTGGTCGCCTACGACCCCTACGTGCCCGAAAGCAAGTTCGAGCGTTTGGGCATCGAGCGGACTGAAACCCTGGAAGACCTGCTCCGGCGCGTAGATTTTCTGACCGTGCATACCCCGCTGACCGAAGAAACCAGCGGCATGATCGGGGCAGACGAACTGGCGCTGCTGAAAAAAGACGCCATCGTGGTGAACGCGGCCCGCGGCGGCATCGTAAATGAACAGGCGCTGGTGAACGCCCTGAACTCCGGCCACCTGTTCGCCGCCGGGGTGGACGTGTTCGTGGAGGAACCGCCCACCGCCGAGCACATTTTCCTGCAAGCGCCCAACCTGGGCATCACCGCGCACCTGGGCGCGAATACCCGTGAAGCGCAGGAACGGGTCGGAGCGGAAATCGTGAGCCGCGTGCTGGACGCCCTGAAAGGCGACGTGAGCAAAGGTGCGGTGAACGCCCCCGCGCTGGACGCCAAGACCCTGGAAGCCCTGGGCGGTTACCTGACCCTCGGTGAAAAACTGGGCCGCATTCAGGCGCAACTGCTGCCCGGCGCCCACGAAGTCGAGGTGACCTTCCGGGGCGAATTTCCCGTCGACCCCAGCCCCGTTGTGACCGCCGTGCTGGTCGGTTACCTGTCCGGCAGCACCGATGAAACACCGAACATGATCAACGCCCGGGCGCTGGCCAGGGAACGCGGCATTGACGTTGCCATCCGCGAGGAACAGGACAGCCCCGACTACCAGACCGAAGTCATCGTGAAAATCCTCAGCCACAACGCCGACAAAGACCGCGTGCGCACCGTCGGCGGCACGGTGTTCGGCAAATCCCCGCGCCTGACTAGACTCCGCGACTACCGCGTGGAACTGGAGCCCGAAGGGTACATCCTGATCGCCAGCAACCAGGACAAGCCCGGCGCCGTCGCCAAGCTGTCCAATCTGCTCGGCACCTGGGGCGTCAACATCGCGGGCATGGCCCTGGGCCGCGCCGAGAAAGGCGGCCAGGCCCTCTTCACCCTGACCCTCGACGACAATCTCACGCCCGAGCAGCTCCAGGCCATCCGTGCCCTGGACGTTATTGAGAGCGCCTTCCTGGTGCGCGTGTAACCTGCGAATCTACCGATCGTGTTCCAGACCACACGAAAGGTGATGGCGTCCCCACGTTCCCCGATGGGCCGGCAAATGACGCCGTACGAGAGCAACAGCTCAATGTCTTGTCCTCCCGCGGCGATCTCATTCAGCGAGTGCGTCGCTATCCTCACCTCTGACTGACAGCCCGACCAAGTTTGTCCGCGGCGACCAGCAGCACGTCCCACACACTGGAAAAAGGGGGGGCGTAGGCCAGGTCCATTGCGGCCAGGTCTTGCACCTTGCCCCGGCCATGCAGCAGGGCCGCCACCACGTCCACCCGCTTGATGCTTTCGCGGCAGCCGACCAGTTGCGCCCCCAGCAGGCGGCCGGTGCCCCGCTCGGCGGTCAGGCGCACATGAATGGGGCTGGCATCGAAGTAATACCCGGCGTGATCGGTGCTGGTCACGTCCACACTGACGGCGTTCAGGCCCAGGGCATTGGCCTCGGCCTGCGTCAGCCCTGTTCTGGCGGCGCCCAGACCGAAGACCTTGAAAATCCCGGTGCCGACAATGCCGGGAAAGCGGGCTTCGCCGCCGGCCATGTTCACGCCTGCCACACGCCCCATGCGGTTGGCGGTGAGGCCCAGCGGAATGTGCACCCGGCGGCGCGTCACGCGGTGGGTGCTCTCGCAGTTATCGCCGGCAGCGTAAAGGCCAGGCACACTGGTTTCCTGCCTATGATTGACGGCGATGGCCCCAGTTTTTCCGATTCGCACGCCCGCGGCCTTCGCCAGCTCCACCTGCGGTTTGACTCCCACCGCCACGATCACGACGTCCGCCCGCACCAGCCCCGCGTCTGTCTGCACGCCCGTCACGCGACCCGCCTTTCCGGTCAGGCCCTCCACTGTCACGCCAGTCCTGACGTCCACGCCGCGCTGCTCCAGTTCTTCGCGCACGCGCACGCGGTACTCGTGATCCAGGGCGCGGCCCGCCACGTCCGGCGCCTTCTCCAGCATCACCACGCTCAGGTTCCGCGCCCGGCACGCTTCTGCCAGCTCAATCCCGATGTATCCGCCGCCCACGATACAAACCCTTTTGGCGCCCTTCAGACTGGCCTCGATGGCCTGCCCGTCCGGAATGTCCTTCAGGACGTGAACGCCCTGCAAGTCCGTGCGGCTCCAGTCGGGCCGGATGGGAGAGACGCCCGTGGCCAGCAGCAGCCGGTCGAACGGTTCGGTGGAGGTTCGCCCCGCCTGCCGTTCGAGCACCGTGACTGTTCCTGCGCGCGCGTCCACGCCCGTGACCTCGTGCTGGAGCCGCACCGCGATGCCCTGAGCGCGCATGCGCTCCGGCGTGCGCGCCACCAGGGCGTCCCAGTCCCGCACGTCGCCGCCCAGCACGTAGGGAAGCCCGCACGCGCCGTAGCTGATCCAGTCGCCCCGCTCGAAGACGACCACCTCGGCCTCCGGATTCAGCCGCTTCGCTCGACTGGCCGCACTCATGCCCGCCGCCACGCCGCCCACAATCACGATCCGCATGCCCAGAGCCTAACCAATCCCGCTCTGTCACACGCCGCCTCATAAGGCTTTGATTTCCACCCTGAGGGGCAGGCCCTCCCCTGATCCGCTCTGTAACTGCCAGCACCTCTGCGGAGTTCAGGGAGAGACGGATTAAGGTTCAACTTCTCATTGTTCTGTGAGCTTCCCGCCGTTAGGCTAGGCGGTAATGAAACGTGCTGTGCCGCTGCTTGCCCTGCTGCTGGGAAGTTCCACCCTGGCGCAAATGGAAACCCGCATTCTGCCCGATCCCCTGGTGGTGCTGGGCGTCACGCAGGACAACGCCAGCGGCAGCGGCCTGATCGCCCTGCGCAACCGCTACTCCACGCACCTGCGTCTGGTGGATGCCGGCACCGGCGAGTTGAAACGCGAGCTGTGGCTGTCGGCCGACGTGATCCACAACCTGTCCCCGGCGATCAGCCGCGACGGCAAGTGGATGGCGCTGATGCTGACCCCGGATCCCCAGAGCGGCTGGGCACGCGTGGGCATCGTCAACCTGACCAGCAGCGGTAAACCCGACCAGCCCAGCGGGCCGACCAAAATCCTGGCCTCGCCGGGCCTGAAAGGCACCACCGCCCTGGCCCTGAACGCCGACGGGTCGCGCCTGGCCGCCGGGAACAGCAACGGCTACGTGCAACTGTGGGATACGCGGGAGGCCAAGCGCCTGACCACCATCAACAGTGACACGAAACTGGCCCCCAGCGCCCTGCATTTCACCCCCGACGGTCAACTGCTGGCCCCCATGTTCCGGGGACAGGTCAAAACCCGCCTGTTCAATACCCTGGACGGCACCCTGAAAAACACCCTGGCAGGCGTGGGCGTGGGGCAGTTCGGGCCGGACAGCGCCTCTTTCCTGGCATCACGCGGGCGCGTGATCGACCTGCAGAGCGGCAAGGAAAAACCCGCCGAGAATGCCGCCTTCCTGAAAGGAGTGGGCAGCCTGATCGGCTTCAGCATGGACGGCACCCGCGTTCTCGTGAAACGCGCCAGCACGGACGCCCAGGGCCGCGAGTGGCTGGAACTCCGCGAGGTCGCCAGCGGGCGCACGCTGGGAGCGGTCACACGCATCAGCGACGGTTACCCAGAATTCCTCAGCCCCGACGGCACCTCCCTGATCGGCGGGGACGGGCAGGGGGGCGTCAGGATTCTGCCCATTGCACCGCGCTAAATCGCTCACGCCCCAGCAGGACTCCACAGGCCACACCGCCACCCGGTCTCAGTCCTGCAAGTCCACCATTTTCTGTTCGAGTTTCAGCCCGGAAGACTCGTGGCGCGCCCTGAAAATCACTGCCAGAACAACTGAGAAAAACTCGAATGGAACCGTTTTATAAACGATTCCACCCAAGTGAAGAGGGAGCGAAACAAACGGGCTCCGTAGGAGTGGCCGAAAGCCTTGATTCTCTCAGCGCCTCAGCCGGTCACGACGACTGCGGTTTCATGCCACCCGTGATGCGGGCGTACACCTCGTCCATGCTGCCCACACCGTCGACGGTGTACAGGTGGCCGCGTCCGCCGTAGTAGTCGATGAGGGGCTGGGTCTGTTCCCGGTACACCTGCTGGCGTTTGCGGGCGGTTTCCTCGTTGTCGTCGCTGCGCACCGCTTCGCCTCTGGCGGCCGCCTGCCGGCCCCGTTCCACGATGCGGTCGATCAGCACCTGATCGGGCACCTCCAGCAGCGGCACGGCGCTGACGGGTGCGCCGAGTTCTTCCAGCAGCACGTCCAGCGCTTCGGCCTGCGCGTAGGTGCGTGGGAAGCCGTCGAAGATGACGCGGATGCTGTCCATGCCGGCGAGTCGGTCGCGGATCAGGGCGATCAGGATGGGATCCGGAACGAGTTGCCCGGCGTCGAGCATGGGTTTGACCTGCTGGCCGAGTTCGGTGCCCCGGCGAACGTGATCACGCAGAATGTCGCCGGTGCTGATCTGGGTCAGGTGCTGCTCTTCGGCCAGTCGGGCAGCCTGGGTGCCTTTGCCCGCGCCGGGAGGCCCGAGGAAAATGACAACTTTGTGCTTTGAGTGGGTCACTTGAGTGTTCCTCCGTTACAGTGTTCAGAATAATGCTTTCTGTCGAAGGCGGGCGCCCCCTGCCCAGCCCTGTGGGGGAACTGCGGGGGTAACGTGAAAACCGCCCTCCGGGGGGAAGGCGGCTGAGCAACTTGAGAAACTGGCGACGAGGCGTTCAGTTGTTGAGGCGTCCGCGAATGCGGCCCTTGCTGATGAAGCCGTCGTAGCGCCTGACCGTGAGTTGCGCTTCGAGTTGTTTGAGGGTTTCGAGCGCGACCCCGACGATGATCAGCAGCCCGGTGCCGGAAAGCTGGAAGGTGCTGATGTTCGTGGCGCTCTGCACGATCTGCGGCAGAATGGTCAGCACCACCAGGAACAGGGCGCCCCACAGGCTCAGGCGACTGCTGATGCTGCCCAGGAATTCGGCGGTGGGCTGCCCGGGGCGCACTCCGGGAATGAAGCCGCCCCCCTCGCGGAGCTGCTCGGCGATGCGTTTCGGGTCGAACTGCACACTGTTGTACAGGTACGTGAACCCGAAGATCAGCAGCGATTCCAGCAGGATGTACAGCGGCTGGCCGAAACTCAGGTTGGTCTGAATCCAGGCCTGCACGTCGGGCGCGCGGGTGGCGGTGGCACTGGCGATCAGGTTAGGGATCATCAGGGCGGCGCTGGCGAAGATCACCGGAATCACGCCGGCCTGGTTCACCTTGATGGGCAGCCAGGTGGCGCGTCCGGCAGCGCGGGCCTCCCCAGCAGCCCCGCCGCGCGCGCGCGCGTACGTGATGGGAACGCGGCGCTCGGCCTGATACACGTAAACGATGCCGGCCAGCGTGATCAGAATGGCGACGATAAAAGCCACGATGCTGAGGATGCTGATGGTCTCGTTGCGGAGCAGGGCGGCGGTGGCGGCGATTTCGCGGGGATAGTTGGCAATAATGCCTGCCGTGATGATCAGCGAAATGCCGTTGCCGATGCCCACTTCGGTGATGCGCTCACCGATCCACATGGTGAAGGCAATCCCGGCCACCTGCGTCAAGACCATCACCATGGTGGTGAACAGCCCCGGCTCCCAGCCCACGGCGATGTAACTGGGGTTGGCATTGATCATGCCGGCAAAGAAGGTGGCCTGCACCGCCCCCAAACCCACAGCGGCGTAGCGCGTGAACTGGTTGATCTTCTTGCGGCCCTCTTCCCCTTCCTTACTGAGTTTTTCCAGTGCAGGAACGGTGGTGGTCAGCAGCTGAATGACGATGCTGGCCGTAATGTACGGCAGCACGCCCAGGGCAAAAATCGAGAATTGCGAGAGATTGCCGCCCGAGATCATGCTGATCAAGCCGAACAGGCCGCCCGAGTTCGCTTGACTCAGGGCGGCACTGTTGACGCCTGGGGTGGGGATCGTGTTCCCCAGGCGGTAGACGGCGAGGAGCAGCAGGGTGAAGACAATCTTCCGCTGAAGATCAGGAATCCTGAAGGCGTCGCGGAAGGCGCGAAGCATTACTCCGCCTTCGCTGCTTCAGCTTGAGTTTCAGTGGGTGCGGCGGGCAGCACAACTTTGCCCCCGGCCGCTTCGACGGCTTTGACGGCGGACTGGCTGGCGGCGTCCACGTGAATGGTCAGGGCGCGGCTCAGTTCGCCACCGACGAGGAGTTTCACGGGGCGGTCTCTGCGGCGCACCAGGCCCAGGATTTCCAGGGCTTCACGGTTGATTTCGGTGGTGCCTTCAATCCCTTCGAGCTGGCCCAGTTTCACGATTTCGTAGGTGGTACCCACATTGTTGAAACCGCGCTTGGGCAAGCGGGCGATCAGGCGGCTACGGCCACCCTCGAAGAACTGGCCTTTGCCAGCGCCGCTGCGGGCTTTCTGGCCCTTGTGGCCGCGTCCGGCGGTCTTGTCGGTGCCGCCGGGGCCGCGTCCGACGCGCTTGCGGTTCTTGCGGCTGCCGGGCGTGGGTTGCAGATCGTGGAGTTTCATTCTTGCACCTCCAGCAGGTGCTTGACGGTGTTCACCATGCCGCGCATGGCGGGGGTGTCGTTGACCTCGCGGGTCTGACCGATTTTTCTGAGGCCCAGCGCCTGAACGGTCTTGACCTGGTTCTCAGGGCGACCGATGACGCTGCGCACGAGCTTGATTTTCATTGCGTGCCTCCGTTGTCTGCGGCGCCTTCACCGGCTTCGGCAGCGTTGGCCTGAAGGGGGGCACTGCGGTCTGCGGGACTTTCGCCGCGCTGGGCCACCACGGCGTCGCCGCGCAGGGCGCGAACTTGCTTGGCGGTGCGCAGGTTCTTGAAGCCGTCGAACACAGCGTAGGCCACGTTCACTTTGTTGCGGCTGCCGAGTTCCTTGGACAGCATGTTGGTGATTCCGGCCAGTTCCGCAATGCTGCGGGGAACCGTACCGGCAATCACGCCGGTACCGGGGCCGGCGGGCTTCAACAGCACGCGGCTGGTGCTGTTCGCCCCCACGATTTCGTGGGGAATGGTGCCGTTTTCCACCGGAACACTGATCATGTTCTTGCGGGCAATGCTCTTGGCCTTCTCGATGGCGACGGGCACTTCCTTGGCTTTGCCGATGCCCATGCCCACACGGCCGTTGCGGTCACCCAGAATCACCAGGGCCGCGAAACGGAAGCGGCGCCCGCCCTGATAGGTTTTGCTGGTGCGGTTGACGAACAGCATCTTCTCTTCGAATTCGCTGGGTTCACGCTCCATGTTGCGGTCGTTCCGACGATTAAAAGTCAAGGCCACCCTCCCGCGCCGCTTCGGCGAGCGCTTTTACACGTCCGTGGTAACGGTACTGTCCACGGTCAAAAACCACTTGCTTGACGCCTTTGGCGACGGCAGCTTCGGCCAGGGCCTTGCCCACGGCGCTGGCGCTGTCGGACTTGGAGCCGTTCGTCAGTCCAGCGGAGCTGGCGGCCGCGACCGTCACACCCTTGCTGTCGTCGATGATCTGGGCGTAGATGTGCTTGCTGCTGCGGTACACGCTGAGGCGGAGGCGTTCTCCGGCGGCGGTACGCACTTTGCGGCGGGCGCGGAGTTTGCGGCGAATAGTCGTCTGGGCGCTCATTATTTCTTCCCTTTGCCGCCGGTGGCACCAGCCTTACCGGCCTTGAGCGAGATCTTCTCACCAGCGAAGCGCACACCCTTGCCGTGGTACACATCGGGCTTACGCACTTTGCGGACGTTGGCGGCCACCTGGCCGACGAGCTGCTTGTCGATGCCGCTCACGTCGATCTTGGTGGGTTCCGGCACGGTGAAGCTCACGCCAGTGGGGGGCTCGATGACGACAGGGTGGCTGAAACCCATGGCCATTTCCAGGTTCTTCCCGGTCATCTTGGCGCGGAAACCCACGCCCTTGAGTTCCAGGTTGATGGTGTACCCTTCGCTGACGCCTTTCACGGCGTTGGCGACCAGGGTGCGGGTCAGGCCGTGCAGGGCGCGGTGGCGCTGCTGGTCAGTGGGGCGCTCGACAACGAGGTTGTCGCCGTCTTTCTTGATGGTCAGTTCGGTGTTGTAGGGAACGCTCAGTTCACCTTTGGGGCCTTTGACCTTGAACACGCCGCCTTCCATGTTCACCGTCACGCCGTTCGGCACGGCAATAGGCTGTCTACCAATACGGGACATAGTGTCCTCCTTCTTCCTTAAGTCAAACCTAATGGTCTGAGGTCAGGTCTAAAAAGCCAGAAAACCGATTACCAGAGAATGCAGACGACTTCGCCGCCCACACCTTGCTTGCGGGCGTCACGGTCGGCCAGCAGGCCTTTGCTCGTGGACACCACGGCCACGCCCAGGCCACGCTGCACGCGGGGCAGGTTCTCGGCGCTGACATAAGCGCGGCGGCCAGGACGGCTCACGCGCTCGATGTGCTTGATGACCTGCTCGCGCTTCTCGCCGTATTTCAGCGTCAGGCGCAGCACGTCAAATTTTGCCCCTTCGGGACGGGTGCGCTCGTAGGAAGCCACGTAACCTTCCTTCACGAGCAACTTGGCCAGCTCTTCCTTGAACTTGGAGGCCGGGACATCCACGGTCTCCTTGTGGGTGCGCGTCGCGTTGCGAATGCGCGTGAGCATATCGGCGATGGGATCACTCAGCATGTAGCCTCCAGCGGCTGCATTACCCGGAAACAGTTCCTTGTGTCAAGGCTTATCCCCGGCAGGCGGCCCGTCCCCAGACAAGCTGGCAGGCGGGCGCAATTCTCCCCTCGGAAAGTGGGCCGCAAAAACGCGGCACTTCTTCTGTTGGGTCATTCCACTCCCAGACGATCACTGGCCAAATGTGGACAGTTCGTATCCGGGGGGCCGAACACAATGCCGCAACAAACACGGCAATTTAGGATTGTAGCAGAACCCAGGCGAGCGAGGCAACGGCCAAATAGCTTTGAACACCACTTCCTGGCTCTATCTAGGGGAAGCTGCCCTGAAGGGGTCGAGGAGTCAACCGGAGGCTAGCGACTCCGTCCTGACCGCTCCTTCACCGTACCCAAGTCACAGCAAAAGTTGAAGCAGACTTAATGACTGGATGCACCAAGCCGCATGTCCTGAAGCAGACCAAAGAAAATCACACCCAGGAAAATGGCCATACTACACAGAGAAAGTATCGAATGGAAGTAGAGGTACTGATTGAACTCTGTAGATTGTTTCTGCTGAAATTCCCTGGTGAGGAAAGAGGGCCGATTCCGACCATGGATGACCTCTTCAGAGCCACGGGTGCGAATCCAAAAATGTACAGGCGCTGTCGTCAGAAAGAGCACCCCCGCGAAGGCAAACGCCCAGAGCATGGGTTCACGGAAGGGATTGATGAGTGCCAGCGCGGCGGTAACTGCAACAACAACCTGCAAAATTGCGACCAGATAGGGCCAACTTTTTCCACCCACCGTGACCTCCACCAACAAAAAACTCCCCACGCAGGGGAGTCTTGCTTGGTGCGTTTCGCTTACCAGCTTGCTTTTTTCACGCCGGGGAGTTCGCCTTTGTGGGCCATTTCGCGGATGCAGATGCGGCACAGGCCGAAGAAGCGGTAGTAGCTGCGGGCGCGGCCACAGCGGCTGCAACGGTTGTAGTTCTGCACGGCGAACTTGTGTCCGCGTGCGGCTTTCACGACTTTGGAAGTATTAGCCATAAGTTCCTCTTACTGCTTGCGGAAGGGCAGCCCCATCGCTTGCAGCAGGGCGCGGGCTTCTTCGTCGGTTTTGGCACTGGTCACGATGGTGATGTCCATGCCGCGGGTCTTGTCGACCATGTCGTACGTGATCTCGGGGAAGATCAGTTGCTCTTTGATCCCGAGGTTGTAGTTCCCGCGTCCATCGAAAGCGTTGGGGTTGATGCCACGGAAGTCACGGATGCGGGGCAGGCCGATGTTCACAAGTTTTTCGAGGAACACGTACATGCGCTCGCCGCGCAGGGTGACTTTGATGCCGACGGGCATGCCCTGGCGGAGTTTGAAGTTGCTGATGCTTTTCTTGGCCTTGGTGACGATGGGCTTCTGAAGGGTGATCAGGCTCAGTTCCTTGGCTGCCTTGTCGATGGCCTTGCTGTCGTCCTTGCTGCTGCCGAGACCTTCGTTCACGACGATTTTCTCGATGCGGGGGACGGCCATGACGGAGCTGTAGCCGAACTGCTGCATGAGTGCGGGGCGCACTTCTTCGTTGTACTTCTTCTTCAGGGTTTGCATGGTGGGTTCCTTCGAGCGGTCTCCCAGTTTTTCAGAGAGCGCCGCTCAGGCCACCCCGTTTCAGTCCTGTGGACTGGGGTGGCCCGGAGATGGTCAGTCGATGTTCTTGCCGCTGGCGACGGCCACGCGGACTTTCTTGCCGTCCACGATGGTCTTGCGGATGCGGGTGGCTTTGCCGGTTTCAGGGTCGACCAGCGCGACCTTGCTGGCGTGCAGGGCCAGTTCGCGTTGCTCCTGGCCGCCCTGGGGGTTGGCAAAGCTGGGCTTGACGTTCTTGGTGATGACGTTCACGCCTTCCACGACGACCTTCTGGTCGCGGGGCAGGGCGAGCAGCACTTTGCCGCTCTGGCCTTTGTGCTTGCCGCTCAGGACGATGACGGTGTCGCCTTTCTTGAAGTGCAGCTTGTTGTTGTGGTGCGTTCCGGCGCGGGGACGGGGCATTACAGCACCTCCGGGGCCAGGGAAACGATCTTCATGAAGCGGCGGTCACGCAGTTCGCGGGCGACCGGCCCGAAGACGCGGGTGCCGCGGGGTTCACTCTGGTTGTTGATGATGACGGCGGCATTCTTGTCGAAACGGATGGTGCTGCCGTCGGCGCGTTTGATCGCCTGGCTGGTGCGCACGATCACGGCCTTGACCACGTCACCGCTTTTCACGGTGCCACGGGGGGCGGCGTCTTTCACGCTGGCGACGATGATGTCACCGACGTGGGCGAATTTCTTGTTGCCACCGCCGCCGGTGGTGAGGCCCTTGCCACCGATGCCGCTGTTCAGTACGCGGATGCACATGATTTCGCGTGCGCCGCTGTTGTCGGCCACGTCGAGGCGGGATTGAGTCTGGATCATGCTTCGCCTCCGGCCACTTCCGTCTCGGCCAGGGTGGTCTCGATGCCACGGGGGCGCTCGATCAGCTTGGTGACCTTCCAGGTCTTGGTCTTGCTGATGGGGCGCACAGCGATGATCTCCACGCGGTCACCGAGGCGGTATTCATTGTTTTCGTCGTGGGCGGCGTACTTGTGGCTGCGGGTCACGACCTTGCCGTACAGCGGGTGGGCGAACTTACGTTCGACTTTCACGCTGACGGTCTTGTCGGCTTTGTCGCTCACCACGACGCCAGTAAAGGTCTTTTTCATTTACTAGCTCCGTCTTTGAGTTCGGACACGGTTTGCTCGCGGCGAATCGTGTTCAGTTGAGCGACTTCGCGGCGCAGTTGCTTGACGCGGTGGGGCTGGGCCAGGCTGCCCATGGCGGCCTGGAAGCGCAGTTCCATCAGTTCTTTCTTACGGGCTTCGATTTCCTTCTGGAAGTCTTCGCCTTTCAGGTTACGCATTTCACTGGGCTTCATCGTAGACCTCGCGCTTCACCATCTTGGTGTGGATGGGCAGCTTGTGACCGGCCAGGCGGAAGGCTTCCTTGGCCTGCTCTTCGGTCACGCCGCTCACTTCGAACATCACGCGTCCGGGCTTCACGACGCTGACCCAGTACTCCACGGCGCCCTTCCCTTTACCCATTCGGGTTTCGGCGGGTTTCTTGGTGACGGGTTTGTCGGGGAAGATTCGGATGTAGATCTTACCGCCACGGCGGAAGTGACGGCTCATGACGATACGGCACGCTTCGATCTGACGGCTGGTGATCCAGGCGGGTTCCTGGGCGATCATGCCGTAGTCGCCGAAGGCGACGTAGTCTCCACCCTTGGCGTCGCCGCGCATACGGCCACGCATCTGTTTACGGAATTTGGTGCGCTTCGGAAGAAGCATCATTCACCTCCGGTGCGGCGGCGCGCCGTGGGACGGCGGCGGTTGGGGCGGTCACCTGCGGCGGCTTCGCGGCGTTCACCGCGTTCGTCGCGGCGCTGCGGGCGGGCATAGCTCTCGGTCTTGCCACCGATGACTTCACCGTTGAACACCATGACTTTGATCCCGAGGCTGCCGTAAGTGGTTTCGGCGCGGGCGGTGCCGTACTCGATGTCGGCGCGCAGGGTGTGCAGCGGCACGCGGCCTTCACGGACGGTTTCGGTGCGGGCCTGTTCGGCGCCGCCGAGGCGTCCACCCAGGACGATCTTGACGCCACGGGCGCCCGACTCCATGACGCGCTGGGCGGCCTGTTTCATGGCGCGGCGGAACGCGAAGCGGCGTTCGATCTGCTCGGCAATGCGCAGAGCGACCAGGGGAGCGCTGATGTTGGGGTTGGGGATCTCGGCGACGTTCACGGCCACCGTACCGGCCGACACCAGGCGCTCGATGTCACCGCGCAGTTCCTTGATGCTCTCGCCGCCCTTACCGATCACCACGCCGGGCTTGGCGGCGCTGATGATCACGTTGACCTGCTGGCCGGCGCGCTCGATCTCGATACGGGCCAGACCGGCGGCGACCAGTTTCTTGCTCACGAGTTTACGGATCTTCTCGTCTTCTTTGAGCAGGGTGGCGTACTGTTTTTTACCGGCGTACCAGCGGCTGTTCCAGCCACGGGTGATGCCGAGGCGGAAGCCGTTGGGGTTAATTTTGTTGCCCATTATTTGGCTCCCTTCTCGGCGACAATAATCGTGATGTGGCTGGTGCGCTTCTTCAGGATGTTGGCGCTGCCACGGGCGCGGGGAATCAGGCGCTTGAGGGTCGGGCCGGCGTCCACGTACGCTTCTTTGATGTACAGGCGGTCTTCTAGCATGTCATCGTTGTGCAGGGCGTTGTGCTTGGCGCTGTTCAGCACCTTGGCGACCGGCTCAGAAGCGCTGCGGGGAATGAAGCGCAGCAGGTCTTCGGCGTCCTGAACGCTCTTGCCGCGAATCACGTCGACGACCAGTCGCACCTTGCGGGGCGACATGCGGACGTACTTGGCGACGGCGAAACCGGGCTTGCGGAGTTTGACCTCCTGCTTGCGCTGCTTCTTGTTGCGCACGCCTGCCGCTTCGTTCTTGCGGCTGGCAGTCTTGAGTTGGGCGGTGTCGGAAGCGGTCATTTCTTCTTGCTCCCCTTGGCGTTCTTGTCCGCGCCGTGGCCGCGGTAGGTGCGGGTGGGCGAGAACTCGCCGAGCTTGTGGCCGATCATCTGCTCGTTCACGAACACCGGCACGTGCTGCTTGCCGTTGTGGACGGCGATGGTGTGGCCGATCATCTCGGGAACGATGGTGGAGCGGCGGCTCCAGGTCTTGATGACTTTCTTGGTGCGGGCTTCGTTCTGAGCGTCCACCTTCTCCAGGAGGTGATCATCCACGAACGGGCCTTTCTTCAGGCTACGAGGCATATCTCAGCCCTCCTTTACTTGCGACGGGTGACGATGAAACGGTCAGAAATCTTGCGTTTCTTGCGGGTCTTGAGGCCCTTGGTGGGCTGGCCCCAGGGGGTGACGGGCACGCGACCGGCGCTGGTGCGGCCTTCACCACCGCCGTGGGGGTGATCCACGGGGTTCATGGCGCTGCCGCGCTGGTGCGGTTTGCGGCCCAGCCAGCGGCTGCGACCGGCTTTACCGATCACGATGTTCTTGTGCTCGCTGTTGCCCACGACGCCGATGGTGGCGTAGCACTCGCTGTGAATGCGGCGCAGTTCGCCGCTGGGCAGGCGCAGGATCACGTAATCGCTTTCCTTACCCTGAACGCTGACGCTGGTACCGGCGCTGCGGGCCAGTTGGGCGCCTTTACCGGGCACCAGTTCGACGCTGTGTACCACCGCACCGACCGGCACGAAACGCAGGGGCAGGGCGTTGCCGAGTTTGGGTTCGGCTTCGGGGCCGGCGTTCACGCTTGCGCCCACAGTCAGGCCTTCGGGAGCCAGGATGTAACGCTTCTCGCCGTCGGCGTAGTGCAGCAGGGCAATGCGGGCGCTGCGGTTGGGATCGTACTCGATGGCGGCGACCTTGGCGACCACGCCAGCCTTGTCACGGCGCTTGAAGTCGATGATGCGGTAGAGCTTCTTGTGGCCCCCGCCGATGAAGCGGCTGGTGATGCGGCCACGGTTGTTGCGTCCGCCGCTCTTGGGCTTGGCTTCGGTCAGCGCCTTCTCGGGGCGCTTCTTGGTCAGTCCACTGAAGTCCGCCGTCGTCATCTGGCGACGACTGGGGGTGTAGGGACGGTATTTCTTGACGGCCATGTTCAGTCTCTCCTTAGCCCTGTCCCTGGCCCATCATGGCTTCCAGGGCTTCGATCTTCTGGCCTTCGGCGAGACGCACAATGGCCTTCTTGCGGTCGTTACGCTGACCGATGAACTTACCGACGCGCTTGCGCTTCCCGGGGACGTTCGCGGTGCTGATGCCGACCACTTTCACGTCGAACGCCTTCTGAATGGCGGCCTTGATGTCGGTCTTGGTGGCCTTGGGGCTGACCCAGAAGGTGTAAGCGCCGCGCTCCATACCCGCAAAAGCTTTTTCGCTGAACACCGGAGCCTGAATGATGTCGTAGTGGCTCATGCGCTGGCCTCCTCTTCGGCCCCTTCTTCGTTCATGGGTTCCAGGGCAGCCGCGTCGATCACCAGGCGATCGTGGCGCAGGATGTCGTACACGTTCACGCCGACGACGGGCAGCACGCTGACCCAGGCGACGTTACGGGCCGCCAGGCGCACCTGCTCGTTGTCGGTGACCAGCAGGACTTTCTCCTGACCGTCCAGGCCGTTGGAGGAAGCCCAGCCGATGAAGCTCTTGGTCTTCGCGTCGGTCAGGTCGTAGCCGTCCACGGCCAGCAGCTTGCCTTCTTCCTGGCGGCTGGCGAGGGCCATGGCCAGGCCCAGTTGACGCACTTTCTTGGGCAGGGTGTAGCCGTAGCTGCGGGGTTTGGGGCCGAAGGCCACGCCGCCGCCCACGAAGGTGGGCACGGTGCGGTCGCCGTGACGGGCGTTGCCGGTGCCTTTCTGGCTGTACATCTTCTTGCCGGTGCGGGCCACTTCGGCGCGGGTCTTGGTGCTGGCGGTGCCGCGGCGGCGGTTCGCCAGTTGCCAGGTGACCACATCGTGCAGCACGCCCTTGTTTACTTCCGGCAGCTCCACGTCGATCTTGCGACCGCCGTTCTTGCCGATGACGTCAATCTGCGCCATTACTTGCCTCCCTTGGCAGCACCGCGCAGGACGACCAGACCACCGTTCGCGCCGGGGATAGCGCCCTTGACCAGGATCAGGTTCTCGTCGGCGCGGATTTCCACGACTTCCAGGTTCTGCACGGTCACGCGCTCCATACCCATGTGACCGGCCATTTTCTTGCCTTTGTACACGCGGCCGGGGGTTTTACGCTGACCGATGGAACCGGGGCGGCGGTGCCACTTCTTGGAACCGTGGCTGGCGGGGCCGCCCTTGAAGTTCCAGCGCTTCATGACGCCCTGGAAGCCTTTGCCTTTGCTGGTGCCAGTGGCGTCGATCTTCTCGCCTTCGGCGAAGATGTCCACGTTCACGGCTTCACCTTCAGGGTTGAAGTTACGGAACTCGCGCAGGAAACGCACCGGGGCCACGCCGGCTTTCTTGAAGTGGCCGCCCAGCGGCCTGGTGGTGTTCTTTTCGCTGCGGGGTGCGTAACCGATCTGAACGGCCTCGTAACCGTCGGTCTGCGCGGTCTTGCGCTGCACGACGGGGCAGGGGCCCGCCAGCACGACCGTCACGGGAACGGCGCGGTCGCCTTTCCAGATCTGGGTCATGCCGACTTTGGTGCCGAGGATGCCTTTCATGCGCGGCCCCCCACGGTCTTGATCTCGATGTCCACACCGGTGGGCAGGTCGAGGGTCATCAGGCTGTCGATGGTCTTCTTGGTGGGGTTGCTGATGTCCACCAGGCGGTTGTGGGTGCGGATTTCAAAGTGCTCGCGGCTGTCCTTGTCGATAAAGGGGCTGCGCAGCACGCAGAAACGGCGGATGCGGGTGGGGAGGGGCACCGGGCCGCTCACGTCGGCGCCGGTGCGGCGCACGGTGTCCACGATCTTGCTGGCGGACTGATCCAGCGCCTTGTGGTCGAAACCACGCAGTTTAATGCGAATCTTCGGGGCAACCATGA